>JAHEBN010000051.1 GCA_024645245.1 Jiulongibacter sp.
TTGGCCAATACATAGGCAATGCCTATTCGCCCCAAAACACTCATAAAACGGATATCTGATAAGGGACGAAGCTCCAAACCGTTGTTGTAAATGACACCCAAAATCAATAGTATTAATCCACGTCTTAAAATTCGGGGTAAAATCTGATTTCTGTTTTTTCCGGATTCCAATGCTTTACCAATAGAGAAGGGTGTGGAAACACCTGCAAGGAAAATGAACAAAGGGAAAATCAGGTCATACCCGGTAAATCCATCCCAATAAGGATGTTCCAATTGTTCGGAAAAGGATAACCAGAAGTGAGAACCGGTAATTTTGGCCAAGGCATGCACCAATTCTTCGCCACCAATTATCCAGAACATATCAAAGCCACGCAGGGCATCCAGCGAATGAAGCCTTTGACTAATGAAGGTATCGGAAACAGCTTTTGCCATAGACTTAAATTTTGGGTTCCCAACCGGGCTCGTATTCCCGCGACCAATATTTCATTGCATCCGCATCGCTCAGAATATGCCCGTTGGAAGGGTCGATATTCAATGATCTGCCCGTGCGTTGAGCTATATTTCCTAATTGAACCAATAGGGTACTTTTGAAACCACCATCTATATCGGAAATTACGGGTGTACCTTTTCTGATTCCATCGAAAAAATTCTGAATGTGCAAGGCATCCAACTGCTGGCTCGGGTCCTGCAGATTTCGGGGATCAATCGGGAAATCATTTTTCACTTCTTTTACCAATTGATTTTTAAGGTCAAAAACCTTGTAAGCGTTTCCACTTTCAATTAACATAGAACCATTTTCAGCATAGAAAATCACACCCACACTATTACCTTCCTCCAGTTTTCCGTTACAGCTTCTGCCTTCCCAGGTAATCATGCTTTTGTTGGCAAATTCGAGATTGATTACCTGTGTATCGGGAGTTTCCCAATCATCCTGATAGCGATAACGACCACCCGCAGAATTAACTTTAAGCGGGAAATCCACACCCAAACCCCAGCGGGCAAGATCAACCATGTGAGTGCCGTTATTCAGGGCTTCACCCGTGCCCCAGTGCCAAAACCAGTGCCAGTTGTAGTGTATCAAATTATCTTTGAAGGGTTTACGCGGAGCGGGCCCTTGCCATAAATCGTAGTTTAACCATTCAGGTACAGCGGTTTCCTTGCCATACCCAATAGAAGCCCGGTTATTCGTGTACCAGGTTTTAGCAAAATAAGGGCGACCAACAATTCCTTCGTGAAGCTCTTTTATAGCTGCGGCTACATTGGGCCAGGAGCGGCGTTGGTTGCCCATCTGCAGCACCCGTTTGTATTTTGCGGCTGATTTTACCAGCATTTCGCCTTCGTTCGGATTATGGCTGCAAGGTTTTTCCAGGTAAACATGTTTGCCTGCAGAGCAGGCCAGGAGTGCGGCAGGAGCATGCCAGTGATCAGGAGCTGTTACGATCAACACATCTACATTTTTATCTTCCAGAGCTTTTCGAAAATCCGGAGTATCCTGCGGCTTTATTTTTTGAATTTTTTCAACAGCTTCTATACATATTTTTGATGCCCGATTATCCACATCACATACATGCATTACTTCACAATTGGCTTGATTTGCAAAGTTTTTGGCAACGGCCAGTCCACGGCTATTTACGCCCATACTCGCCACCCGGATTTTCTCATTTGCTCCCATAATATTGGCATAGCTTTTTGGAGAAAAACCGGGCAAAACCCCACCAAGGGAAAGTGCAAATGCACCAGCGGAGGTTTTTTTAATAAAGTTTCTTCGTGATTTTTGCATAATTCAACTAGTTAAAATTGAAGCTTGATTATTATTTATAGGAGATGCGATAAACCGTACCACCCAGATCATCGCAAACGTATAATTCACCACTCGGCCCTTGAGCTAGCCCGCATGGTCGGTGCTGAATCGGTCCGGATGGATTTGCTAAGTCAACTCCGGCAAAATTATCTGCAAAAATTTCCCATTTGCCACTTGGTTTTCCATTTTTAAAAGGTACAAAAGCTACCAGGTATCCTTTCTTTAGTTCAGCGGATTGACCGTGAAAGGCAATAAATGCTCCGTTCTTGTATTTTTTGGGAAACGCATCCCCGGTATAAAACAGGATATCATTGGGTCCTAAATGTGCCGGGAAAGCCATTAAGGGAGTAAGAGCGTCTTCGCCGCCTGTTTTTTTACCATCGCCGCCGTATTCGGGTGCCAGTATTTTTTTCTTTTGAAAATGGTCGTAATACACATACGGCCATCCGGCATCATCGCCTTCGTGCAGTTCGTACAGGGTTTCCGCTGGAAGTTCAGCACTTTGTTTTGGGGTATAATATTGCGAATAGAAATCGTGAAATTGTCCGCGACCGTGTACGGCAGAGAAGAGGGAATTTGTTTGCGTATTCCAGGTCATAGCCACACCATTTTTCACGCCTTTTGCGTAGCGTGTACCGTCGCCAAAAGTTTGATTAAGTTTATTGGCATTGAACTTCCAGATTCCGCCTGCCGAATCCAAAACCGGGCAGGGCATCATGCCTTTGCCTGTTCCGGCCTCCCGGCAAGGGTCATTCCAGCTTCCGATGGTAACCAGAATATTTCCTTTGTCATCTAATGCAAAAGGTTTGGCATTGTCACGGCCGTGATCGGCAAGTCCGCTAACCATTAACTCGGGTTTTTCAGTATTTATTACTTCGTTATTAGCATCCAGTTTATAGCGGAAAATGGCCGAATTGGAAGACGTATATAAATAGCCATTTTTAATCTCAATACCAGTACCGGGCAAGTTTCCGAAAGATTTTTGATCGTCTATTATTCCATCTTTGTTGGTATCTTTTAGGACTAAAATGCTTTTGCCATCTTCGGTAAGTTTGGAGCGATTGATGTAAATCAGGCCGTTATCAGAAACCACCATGTGTCGGGTTTTCCCGAGGTTGCTGCCAAGAATTTCGGCCGAAAAACCCTTGGGAAGTTTAATATCTTCAGCTGTTGAATTGGATGTCAGGATTCGCTGATTAGAGAAAAGTAAAAAAGTAAGAGCAGAAGCAATTGATAGTCCGCCAAGGCGGATAAGGTTTTTTTTCATCGGGGTTGTTTTGGTTTTTCTTATTGGAAATTTAAGGTAAGTATTTTCTTTTATTAATTTTATTTAATAATTAAAAAAAACCTGCATTTCACAATGAAATACAGGTTTGTGTAGAGTTGGAATAATTTTTAGATTATGTTCCCTTAAGCAAATTTTGAGTTTTGGTTTCGTAGTTTTCCCAGGCCTTGTTCGTAGATTCTGTTAATTTGTTTATTTCTTTCAAAAGCATAACTTTAGTTGATTCAAGGTGCTCTTGTCTGCTGTCCTTTTTCAAATTATCATTTAGAGCTATGGAATCAGCAATATTTTGGATTTCATAATTTAGGCTATCCAGTTTATTTTCCAGCTTATATTTTAGGAAAATATTATCTTTTATACTGTTATTCATTGCAGAATCTGACTTTTGAATCATTACCAATTCCTCCAATTTCAAACCTGTATCTACTTTATCCTGTTTTTTGCCAAGTGTGTAGAGGAAAAGAATAGCTACCAATATTAATCCCAAATTTTTCATCTGTGTATTTATTTTGTTTTTGATGTGTGGAAGAAAATGATGCCTGATAAAGATCAAGTCATCATTTTCTGTTTCGAGTAGCTATTATCACAAAGCTTCTTCTTTTTCTTTAATACCTTTTATCAATATTGCCGAACCTTTTAATGCTTCTAGTTGATTCATCAGAACCATTTTCAGGCTGATTTCCATTTCTTGGTGATCTTCCAGCACTTTCTCATAAGCTCCTATAATTACATTTTCGCCAAATTCACAACTGGCTAAAAGTGATTCATTATCCTGACTTGAAAGTGCGGCTTTGATGTCAATCCAGGTCTGGTGGATTTTTGATAATAAAGAGCTTTGGTCATTTACTTCTTCTCCACCCATGTATTCCAGGTAATTTTCGAGTTGTTCTTTAAAATCCTGACTCAGACTTATCATGCCGGTAAAAAGTTTTTTTAGCTCGGTATCTTCCGGTTTTACATCTTCCAAAACTTTCTTATAACCCTTAATTCGATCTATATGTAATTCGGCAAGTGTACGTAATCCTTTGATTTCCTGTTCTTTACTTTTCATAATTTTTGTGTTTTATATTCTAATTGACATCTACTGTAAAAACCCCGAACCACTCTAGAAAGAGGCCCTGGTTGTGGAATAATAATGACTTTAAAGAAGAGATTTCCACAGGTCGTCAATTTGTTCACAGATCAAGTTGCGGAATTTAACGTGATAAACGGTGTCTACCTGAGAAAGAAGAATAGAAATGGAAGCAGACCTTATTCCACATTTATCGATAGGCCAAAATCTGATTTTTCACAAAATCAAATACGGGTTTTCCACAATTCCACACTTAAAGGCAGAAGGCACAAAGATTTATTTAAACTAATTGCTGAATCGAAAACCAAAGAATTTAGTTAAAAAATATGAAAACGATCTTAAATTCCAACTCGATAATTGAGAACTTGAAAAATCGGAAATACGATACTTTCCAGGAATTAATTAAGAGCTATTCCGGTTCCATGCGGAGCACAATTGGTATGTATATTAAGAATAAAGAAGACCAGGAAGACATGCTGCAAGAACTATGGCTGAAAGTATGGACAAAGATTGAGTTTTTCAACCTGAAAAAGGCAAGATTGTACACCTGGCTGGCTACCATTGCCAAAAATATGTGTATTGACAAATTGCGTAGTAAAAAATATACACAGACTACGCAACTGATTTCATGGGACGACAGCAGCACCAATAAGCATTTTATGCAGCCCAAAGTGGATGTGATAGGAATAGGTAAAACATTAATTTCACTTCGCAAATCGGAACGTATTGTCACTTATTTATTCTTTATAAAAGGGTATAATCACAATGAAATCGCTGAGGAGCTTCACATACCAGTAGGTACTTCCAAGTCGCGTCTGCGTACCGGTATCAGGCATTTACAAGAAAATATGGCTCGCGATGTAAGTTATTTTGATTAAAATGAAGTAATTAAGTTTCTAAATTATAACAATTTCAATTTGTGTATTTGAGTAAAAAAATCCACAAATTCAATTTCCTTTAAATAGGAAGGAAAACTGATTTAAGTAAAATTTTACAAATGGCGATGCAGAAATTTATGGAACGATTTTTTACTCATTCTGCATAAAATACAGAAATTTCGCTAATTTTCTTTTGTAGAAAAAACCAGAGTAAAAGGTGAATTTAAAACACCTCGGGGATATGAGTAACGTAAAAATCAAGGTTGGGAAACAAAAAAGAAAAGTTTTAATAATTGATGACGATCAAGATATTTGTCTCTTTCTGAGCAAATTTTTAAAAGATCGGGATTACGATGTAGACTGCGAATTAGAATTGCTAAAAGGATTGGCTTTTATACAATCCAAATCTCCTGATATAGTGATAATTGACAATAATTTACCGGATGGCCTGGGAATAAATCAATTAAGTTTTATTCGAAATACCTTACCCCAAACCTTACTGATTATGATGTCGGCAATGGTAGGCCTGAAAGAAGAGGCTTTGAGTCTTGGGGCAGATTTTTTTATCAATAAGCCTTTTAAATTAAACATTATAGCCGAAATACTCAATGCCTGATATTCTTTCAACATGGCTTCAAAGGCAAGGTGTTGAAGTGGTTAATTCATAAAACAATTTTCCTGCATAAATAAAACTTGAGTGCAAGTGCATTACCGGAGTTTTTGTTTTTCTTCATCATTTATTGTGGGAAATTAATCATTCTGAAAGATATTTTATTTCCATTCGATTTATCGGTATTTATAGTGGAGTAAATTGGGCCTTTATCAAGCTGAGAAAAAGGAGTTTTAAAGCTTCGCTTCCCAATACTCCTTATGCCTTGTTTACGTAAAAAAGTAAATCATAATATGGGTTAATTTAGATGTTGAAGTTTAGCTAACTAAAACAATTATTTTAGTTTAATATTTTGAATAAGAGAAACATACCTATTCAAATGATCATAAAAAAACAGGGAAAAATTTTCTCCCTGTTTTTAATCTAACCCTATAACCTAACCTTATTTAAAGCTTTATTTGTGTTGAAAGTCTGTTTAGTTGATGAAATTTCTTTTTTAATTCCATTGCACTTCTGTAATTTAAATTATCCAATTTGGAATGAGAAGCGTGAAATGGTTTACCTATTGTAATTACTAGTTTTACTGCCAAAACAATTAATATGAGAAGTAAAAAAATGATTAAAGATTCCATGGTTATACAATTTATTTTTAGATGATAAAATTTAAATTCCAATAAAGAAATGTGTGGAATTGTGGAAAATAAGAAACGAAATTCACAATTTTAGAATTGAGAATTTGTAGAATAGGTAGTTAAGGAATTGATCATTAGTAAGTTGAAGAAAATGTACTTATTTGAAAGAATCAATTAGATAACTTTAAGAGATTTGAAGTCCGAATTTCTTTTTTGGATATGAAACCGGCACAAATTCGGTTAAAAAAAATATGTGCCGGTTAATACCACATCAATTTTATTTGGTATCGGCGGTTCTTCTCATATAGTTAGATGGAAGAATCAGAAAATCCACTCTTCTGTTGAGATTACGGGAAAAGGCTCTGTTATTGCTGAAATCCGGAAATTTTTCTCCAAAAGTATCCACAAACATGCGATCTTTATTTATACCACAGCCCACCAGGTAATTGGCAACCGCACAAGCTCTGCGGTAAGCAAGATTTTGGTTATATTCCGCCGGGCCTGTTGCGTCTGTACGGCCTACCACCAAAATATAGGTATCCGGATTTTCAGTTAAATTAAATCCGAGGTGGCGTATAATATCTTTTGAATTTTCATTTAACAAGAAGTCATTCACACCGAAAATATTTCCTCGGTCGAGAGAAACCACAATACCTTCGCCAAACTGCATCACTGTGGCCTTACCATACAGATTTGGCATAATTTCTTTCACCTGATCTGTCATTTCTTCAGTAAGTATGGCATTTGCACTGGTGTATTTCATGGCAGTATCGGCCAGTGGGAAATCATAGTTACCCATTACATAATCGGAATCTGTTACCTGAACAGATTTTTGAGATGTTTTGCAGCTACTTCCGAACCAAACCAATGAACCTGCAATAATAAAGCTCCAAACTTTTTTCATAATTTTTATTGTTTATATTTCCCTTATTAAAAAAATGAAGCCATAGTTTCTTCGTGATGTTGTGTGGAAAGTTTTCGGCAGGTATGAATTATTTTTCAAGTAGATTCTACACATCGACATTTTGTACTTTCTATAAAAGGTTGACAAATAGTCAAATAGAATAAGTAGAGTGTTTGCAGAAAATTATATACATATTTGTGACATCACTAATTTTGTTTTTTGATTAGATTTGTTATAAACTGCTTCGTATAGTTTTTTTTTAATGATCTTAAAAGCTTCTGTGAATGCTAATATATCTGGTTGATGATGATCAGGAAGATCAGGAAATTTTTGATATGGCTCTATTCGAGACGGGTGTAGAAGCCAGGCTGGAGTGCTTCAGCTGTGCATCTACGGCACTCGAATCACTTCGGAATTCTATTTCAAAACCCGATTTTGTTTTTTTAGATTTAAATATGCCAAAAATAAATGGCCTGGAATGCTTGAAACAGCTTGCAGATGGAAAATTAAAGGAAGAAACCAGGGTGATTATCTATAGTACGAGCTCCAATCAGAAAGATATCGAGGAAACTAAATCACTTGGTGCTCATGAATACCTGATAAAGCCGGTGAATTTTAATTCGCTGGTTGATTCAATACGAAAATTAATCGCCTGACTCCTAAGTTACTTATAAGGATATACCGCAATATCTAAATACCGTTAGCAATAATTAAGAGTGCCTTCACCTTACACAATGTGGGATTTGCACCTGAAAAAGTGTTGTATAAAATCCTCAAGTATACACGAAAATGAGCCTTAAAAGACTGGCATGAGATTTTGATTGGAATTGTATAAATCTGTCAGGAGCTATGCAAAATCCATTTTTTAATGTCTTCGATAAACTCAATGATTACAGCAATACCATGAAGCTTCGTAAAGAAGCATACGAACACGCTTCCCAACTGACAGGAATGGGAATTGAAGATAAAAAAATACTTCAGGGCTGTGCCTGTGAGTCGGAGAAATCAATTGAACTTCTCGATAACCAGATTGATAATATTGCATTGCATTTGAGGGGTGTTGAAAAGAGGAAATATCCCCCTTTAAAATGCAGTTTATACTATGCTATGGCCAAAAGCACCTCTAATTTTCTAACGGTGTGTCTTTCTTTACAATTGGGAGATTTGTGGTTTTACAAAAATCACGAAGAGTTTATAAGCCAAATAGATCAAACCGTGATGAAAAATTTTAAAGAAGAAATTCAAAAATATTTAAACTGCCTCAAAAGGGGTTATAACTATGCTAATTTCAATCATTTTGCTAATTGCGATATTTCTTAAAAAAAAGTATAGTATTCAGAAGGATAAATGCTGAAAACGTTTAGCCAAAGAAAGTTTACCATTAAGTATTTTCACATGTCATTTCAGAATATTTTTATCGAATTGTGATTTCGAAATCAAGAAAACTATAAGCTAATAGTGCAGTACTGTGGTATTGTTGGTTGGCTTTCTTTGGGATTTTTTCAGGCTTTATTTTTTTCAGGCAATATCAGAATAAAATTGGCTCCGGAATTTTGATCTGAAACCAATTCAATAAAAATATTATGAGCTTTAAAAATACTGAGGCTACTGGCCAGCCCCAGGCCCACGCCTTTGGCTTTTCCGGTAAAATAAGGCTCAAATATACGTGCCAGATTTTCTTTAGAAATACCCGGGCCATTGTCTTTTATAGATAATTTATTGTTATCAAAGCTTATTTCTATTTGGCCGTTTTCTGTTTCGCTCAGGGCCTCAATTGCATTTACCAGAATATTGGAAATAGCCAAAGAAAGTTGTTCGGAATTCAAACTGATAAGGTAAGGTTCATCAGAAAAATTGACCTGAATTGCGATTCGGTTTAAACTGGCTTTATCGGCTACATTAGCGATTGTGTTTTTTAGTACTTGCACTATATCGGCCTTTTCGAATTTTATATCTTCAATGTGTGAACTTTGCAATACCCGCGTTACAATATCGCCAATGCGGCCGGAATTACGCTTGATTATGGATACATAGGGTGATACCTCATCCTCTTCGGCTTCTATGCCTTCAATGGCCATAGAGATATTAGAAAGGGGGTTTCGCACTTCGTGAGCCAGTGTTCGCATAAATCGGGCGGTGGATTCCAGTTTTTCGTAAACAAGCTGGGTTTGTCGGGCCCTAATTTCTTCTGTTTTATCGATTATTACCCCATGAATAAAATCGGCATTCTCATTTACAATCTGGTAATTGCAGGTAAGACTTACTGTTTTTATTTCGCCATTTTTACAACGTATCTCTGTCGGTAGGTTATAAATGCTTTCTTTTTGTGCAATTCTATTTTTGATATTTTCCTTATTCTCTGATTCCGGAAAAAGCATCAGCATACCATCTGCTTCTAAATCATTAACATTAAAACCTGTGATACGATTAAGAGAGTCGCTTATGCTCAGAATTTTAAGGTTTGAATCCACTATAAAAAGAATATCCTGCGATTGCTCCAGTACGGATTTGTATTTAGATTCGCTTATTTTGAGTGCCGTGAGGATTTCAGATTGCTTAATGCTATACCTGATACTACGCTCGAGCTCAGTAGCGGTAATTTCACGCTTTACCAGGTAGTCGTTTACCCCGATTTCGGAGGCTTTATTATCTACGTTTTTATCTCCTTTCCCAGTAAGTAAAATAGTGGGCGATATGGTAACTGTTTGTTTTATAAATGCACATACTTCGAGGCCTGAATAAGGGCCTAACAAATAATCTACTATATACAGATCATACTTGTCAGACTGTATTTTATCAATGGCATTTTTGTAATTACTGGCCCAGATAATTTCAAACTCATACGATTCGATTTCTTCGAGAATTTCGCTCAACAATTCCAAATCCTCTTCATCGTCCTCTATAAGTAAAAGCTTTATACGGGTCATTTATTATCAATTTTTGGGTATATACAAATAAAATGCAGTGCCTTTTCCTTCTTGTGATTCTACCCGGATATGTCCGTTGTGATTTTCTACAACTTTTTTGCATATAGCCAAACCAATGCCGGTACCCGGGAACTCGGTATGACCCACCAATCTTTTGAAAGGAGAAAAAATAATATTTTCAAATTTCTGATCAAAACCAAGTCCGTTATCTTTAACACATATGGTATAATAGTTAATGTTAGGCTTAAGCAGGAAATCTTTTTTTTCCAATTTGGTGGTATTGGTATACGAGATTTCTATCACAGCCTGCCTGTTTTTATCTCTGAATTTGATTGCATTTCCAATCAGGTTTTGTAAAAGTTGTCTCCATTGTGTTTTGCTTCCGGTAATTTCCGGTAAATCTACCTTAATAATTGCTTTTGCCGATTGAATAGTCTCTTCCATGTCATCTTCAATTTCGGCCATTAATTCGTTGAGATTTATTGCTTGTTTTTCTTCTTTGGAGGAGCTTAACCTGGAAAGAGTAAGCACATCATCAACAAGATTACTCATTCGCAATGTGGAATGAATAAGTTTATCGAGGTATCTGCTGGAATTCTCCTCCAGATTTTTACCGAGACTTTTCTTTAATCTGTTGCCATAGGCTTCGATTTTTCGTAGTGGCTCTTGCAGGTCGTGTGATGCTGTATAAGCAAATTCGGATAGGGCATCGTTCGATTTTTTTAATTGGATAAGGTACTTGGTTTTTTCCGTTTCCATTATTTTTCGATCGCTAATATCTTCTATTAAACCATAAATAATCAATGGTTGACCCTTCATTACCTTAGAATTGAGCAGGGTACTTTGCAAAATCCTGATATCTCCGTTTTTTAATATGACGCGGTATTCGCTCAGTTCAAATAACTCACCTGTTTTTCTTAAATCGGAAACTTTTTCTTGCAGATGTCCCCTGTCTTCGGGGTGTATCCATTCCATGTACTCATCCAGTGTTTTCGGTATTAAATTGGTATTTTGAGTAGTATCCAGGCCCAGCAGGTTTATCATGCCGGGCGAAATCTTCAGTATATTATCCTTCGGATTATAAGCCCAGCTTCCAAAATTCAGCACTTTTTCTGCCTGAAAGAGCACATTATAGTAATTTTCAAAGGGCATTTCGTGGCGATGGCTCAGGCTGCATAAAATGGCATTTTCACCATTTTTCATTTCAACCACATCGATATGCACATAGGAAAAAACGGCATCCAGAATTTGGGCTTCCTTTTCATTATTCGATTCAATAAAGCTTTTCAAGGTATGAATAAGCTTTTCTTTTTTAGGTTCAGAAAAGGTTTCATTAAATTCCTTATTCGAGTATAGAATTTTTTGCAAGTCATGAGATATTAAAATATGACTTTTACCCGAATTTTCGAAAATTCCGAAATCATTCAGAGTACCCGATTTTGTCCTTTTTTTGCCTTCAAATCGTATCACAGGTTATAATATTTAATTTTATTATACAATGTTTTACGGTCAATGTTCAATACCCTGGCGGCTTTGCTTTTATTAAAATTGACTTCTTTCAGAGTTCGCACAATAAGGTCCGCTTCTGCTTCTTTTGCAGCTTCTTTCAGATCTGCCGGAATGCGGGAGTGGTGATTGGGATTGATGAGTTCTGACATGATCTCGCGGGTACTGCCGCTGTTCAGAAAACTGCTGCTCATTTCCGGTGGTTCCGACTCGCTTTCTGAAAAATGGATGTTATCGTGATTTACCAATTCGTAGGGTAAATTGGCCACTTTTATTGTATCGGTTTGGCACATCAATGCCGCCCGACGCACCACATTTTTTAATTCGCGAATGTTGCCATGCCAGGGGTATGTTTTAAACACCTCGATAACTTCTTCACTAAAACCAGTTATGTTTTTGTTGAGCTCAGCATTTACCCCGTCGAGCATATACTCGGCATACATCAGGATATCTTTATCCCGATGCCTTAAAGCAGGCACGTTAATTTCAAATTCATTAAAACGGTAATACAAGTCTTCTCTGAATTTGCCATTTTTAGAGGCATTCAAAAGTCTTTCATTGGAGGCAACAATAATCCGTACATCCACCTCTTTCTCTTTGGTGCCACCAATGGGTTTTACCATTCTTTCCTGTACCACACGCAATAGTGAAACCTGTACATCGTAGGGCAAGTTGGCCACTTCATCTAAAAACAAAGTGCCGCCCTCAGCTAAAACAAAAAGACCAGTTTTATCGCTTATTGCTCCGGTAAAGCTCCCTTTGATATGCCCAAAAAGCTCGCTACCAGCGAGTTCCTTACTTATCGATCCGCAATCCATGGCGACAAAGGGCATTTTGCTACGATTACTTCGGTTATGAATTTCACGGGCTACAGCTTCTTTTCCGGCACCGCTTTCGCCGTAAATAATTACGCTGAAATTGGTGGGTGATACCAGGTCGATTTGATTTAACAAATTCCTGCTTGCCTGACTTGTGCCAAAAATATATCCTGTTTTCTTTTTCTTTTTATCCGATTTTGGAGTCGATTGTTTAGGTCTTTTCTGATTCTCGGCAGATTCATCTTCCGGATTATCATTCTCTTCATTAACCTGCAACAGGGCTGTTTTAATTGTATTTAGAATTTCCTCAGGAAAAAGTGGCTTTGTTACGTAATCGTAAGCTCCGTTTTTCATTACGCTAATGGCCACTTTGATGTCTGAATAGCCAGTCATTATTATCACCGGTATTTCATTATGCTTTTCTTTTACTTTTTTGAGTAATTCTCCGCCGGTGATATCGCCGAGCTTAAAATCGGTAAGTATAAGGTCTGGTATATTGTCTTCCAGTTTTTGAAGGCCTTCTTTTCCGGATGCTGCCAGCGTTACCTGAAAATCGTTTCTACTTAAAAAACGATCTAATAGCAGGCAAACATCTTTATCGTCATCTATTACCAATATTTTCTTCATATTCTTTTACTTTCATTTGTGGGTACTGGCCGGGTAATTTATGATATTATTTTCCGCTCCAGTGAAGATGGAATACTCTCCAACATGCGGTATTTTGTGATTGTTCTCCGGGTAAGATTTATTCCTTCTTTTTGTAATGCTTTTTGTAATTCAAAATCACTCATCGGGTTTTCTTTATCTTCTTTATCAATCAGCTGTACTACCATTTGCTGCACCTCTTTATTACTTTTTCTACTTCCATCATCCAGGTAAATGGCTTCGGTGAAAAGTTCTTTCAGATTGATTAATCCCATTGGTGACTGGGCAAATTTATTACTGGTAACCCTACTTACAGTAGAAATATCCATGTCTATATAGGCGGCTATATCTTTCAAAATCATGGGTCGCAGTTTACTGAAATCTCCGCTTACCAGAAATTCCTTTTGCAGCATGACAATGGAATTTATCACCTTGCTCATGGTTTCTTCCCGCTGTTGAATGGCGTCGATCAACCAGTAGGCCGATTTCATTTTTTCTTCCACATAGGCTTTGGACTCCCCTTTACTTTTAGCCAGAATGCTTTTTGCGTAGTTATCGTTTACTTTGAAATTAAATTTTTGCTGACTCACTATCTCGCCTTTTAATTTTCCGTTTTCAAGAATTATTTCATAATCGGGCTGAATATTCTGGTTTTGAGGTCCCCAACTTACAGAAAAACCCTGAGTAGGATAGGGCTTTATTTTTCCAAAAACTTCCTGAATCTGGTAGATAATTTCCTGACTTAGGTTTTCGGCATTGGCTATTTTATCCCATTGAGCATGACTTAGATAATCAAAACGCCTTTCCACCACTGTAAGTGTAATACTTCTGATAGGTTCATCGCAATTATTTTGCACCATATAGAGCAGGTAATCTCGCAGATCAAAAGAACCAAAGCCTTCCGGTTCGCACGAATTTAAAATTTCTTTAACCTTCAGGATTGTATTTTCCTCGAAAAATTTACCCGTTGCAAAACACAGATTGTCAGTAAATTCGGAAATAGTGGTATTCAGAAAACCTTTTTCGTCTGCCGAGTGTATGATGAAATGGGCTATTTCAAGCTCTTGCTCAGTCAGGTTTTTATACTTTATCTGATCGAAGAGGTTTTCGAGCAGGTCTTCGTTTTCAGTAATGCGTTGTAACCTCAGGTCCTGCCAATCGTTACCACTTGCATTGTTATCTTTAAGGGAATATTGCGGGCTGTCATCTTCCAGGGTTTCACGGGAGTATACCTCATCTAATCGCATCTCCCCGGTGATGTCGTCGCTGAAATTTTCATTCTCGCCTTCGGGTAACTCGGATTCCGAACTATTTTCTGTAATTTCAAGAAATGGATTTTCAAGCAGTTCGTTTTGTATACGTTGGTTAAGTTCCAATTGGTTGAGGAACAGGAAATTCAAAAACTGAATCTGCTTCGTATTTATACGTTGGCTTTGCTTAAAAGTCTGAATTTGATTATTACCAATCATATCCGAATTTAGGGTGATTTTTTACTAAGTATCACAATTTATTCTCCAACCGCTATTATAATAGATCGCAATTAGTTCATGTTTTTATAAGTCATTGTAATATAGCAATTTGTGTCCAAGAATATTTTTATTATCTAATAATAGTATAATAAAACACAAGTGTAAATATGTAGAAAAGTGTAGAAAAATATCTACAAATCGCACTTTAAAAAATAGTATGAAGAATAAATCTATTGATTTTTTGTTTTTGAGCTCTTTCTTAATAATAGGTATATTGTTTTATACTACATATCGTGCATATAATCAACTTGATAAGTACAATGAGTTAGTAGATTACACCTATATTGTAAAGAATCATTTGCTCAATATGGAGAGTGAGTTCCGTTCCATGGTGGTCACGCAGCGTACTTATCTGCTGTCAACCGATCCGCGGTATTATGCCATGTATATAGATAAAATAAAGCTTCTCGATTCATTAAATACCGGTTTAAGGAATTTAATTAAAGACAATCCCGTACAATCGACCAAGTTAGATACTTTACATGTTTTACTAAAAAACAGAGAGCAATCATTAAGTCTGGAAATAGATCAGATCATAGAAGACAAGGAATTATTTTTAAAAGAATTTAAATTTAACAATTCGCAGTCGGTAAAGGATTCTCAGGATTTTTTGAGCTGTATATCTGGCATGATAGAGCATGAAAATGAGCTACTTAAAGTTCGTTTGGACAACCAGGTACTTGGAGAAAAAATGACCCCGATTGGTTTTTCGGTTTTGGGTCTTATGGCTTTTGCCATCATAGCATTTGCTTACTTTAAACAAAAAAGAGACTTAGAAGATAAAGGTATCATATTGGAAAATAAGAAATTGTTGGTGAAAAAGCTGCTGCAATCACGGCAAGAACTGGAGGAATATTCTTATGTGGCCACCCATGACATGCAGGAGCCTTTACGTAAAATACAGATGTTTTCGGATATTGTATTGCATGCTCAATCGAATAAAAACGAAGTGGTAAAAACTAAATACCTGAAAAAAGTGAATGAGGCTGCCAGCGATGCCATGAATATTCTGCAAAAATTTATGAATCACTCCATGTTTGATGTAAATGGAAAAGAACTGGTACTTTGCAATTTTTCTAAACTGTTTAAGCAAATTACCAATGTACAAAAAGCCAGTTTTGGAAATACATTGCTGATAAAAACACAAGTAGACGATACTCCGGAAATACTGGCATTTGAAGATCAAGCTGTACAATTAATCAGTAACCTGGTAAGTAACGCGATTAAGTTCAGGAAAAAATCACAAAACGAGTTAGGCATACAACTCTTGTACAAAAAAGTAGAAGAAGATGGGAAAAATTACCATAGAATTTCGATTAAAGACGACAGTTCGGGATTTGCTAAGGAGTATGCAGAGGAAATATTCTCGATGTTTAATAAACTCTATTTACATCCGGAATCCAATAAAAACAGCATCGGGCTAAGTGTTTGTAAAAAAATCATGGAAAATCACGGAGGTAAAATTACAGCAGAAAGTGAGGAGCACATAGGTACGGAATTTTCTTGTTACTTTCCGGTAGCTTAATAGTATTCCTGTGTAGGTACGGTTATGTTTTTTTTGTTTAGGGGATCTCCTTCCGTTTTTTATTTGATTTCTCTAATTGGTAATCCGCCTTATCTTGCTCAGAAGTGATTTTCGACATAATAAGTGCTTGTTTCTCTTCGTCTGAAAGGTGAGTTTTTTTGGTAAGCCAACTAAAAAATTTACCCACATTTTTGAGGCCTTTTCTTTTCAACTCTGATTTTTCCAGCAATCGAAATGTTTGATTTATCAGGAATGGAGCTGCTAAATTTACTACGGGATTGGGAATTCTTCCGGCAAGTCCAAGTGCAATGGTATTGGCTGCTGAAGTTGCTGATTTTGATTTGTTATTACTTTTTAGCAGATTTAACGGATTTAAATCCTGCACAATTTTAGATTTCACCTCTTCGATTCTGGATTCTACTTCTTTGAGTCTGAGTTCCAGTTCTTCCCGTTTTTGACCGTGAGTTTTATTTCTGGTATTCGTATTTTCCGTTTTCATTTTCGTCTTCATAAAAAATGTTTAACAATTCATAAGTCAGAAAATTACCTAACATGGATTTTCCTCTTTTATATAGAAAAAAAGCCAGAATGGCATAAAAGACGGATAGGATCAAAAACCCGACATACCAATTCAAAAAATAGGTATTTAATGCAAAGGCAATTCCAAAACTAAGCATGAGTATGGCAATGAATATACATAAAACGTACACTGCCTTAACTAATAATTCGGCAAAAACACGCGAACTTTTATGTGCTGCATTAAGTAAAAATTTCTCTTTCTGAAGGTCTATATATTCGTTTATGTGTTCGCTCAGCGATTCACCCCGACTCAAAATACTCATGTTTGAATTATTTTAAAAAGTGAAAGGCCGGCATGCCGACCTTTCAAAAATTTATTGATTATGCCGTAACACTATTGATGTTACCTGCAATTTTATCCACTGCCTTGTTTACTGTTTTTTTGCCCTGATCATAAAGATCGGTAGCGGTATCCACAGTTTTCGATTTAGCTGCTTCGGCAAGGCCTTTCACATTTTCGCTTAAATCATCCATTTGTCTTTTTACTTTTCCTCTGGTCCTGCTGCCCTTATCGGGTGCATAAGCTACTCCAATTGCGGCTCCTACAGCAGCCGCTGCGATTATTCCGGTTATTAATTTTGCTTTGTTCATAATTTTTGAAAGTTTAAATATTTAAAAAAAGATTTTAGTGTGTTATCAATTGCCAGCTTCTAATTGTTGCTGCATATTTTCAATTGAATTTAATGCCTTATTTGCCATTTTATTTAGCTTTTTCTGTAACTGCAGTCGGTTTATTGTTCCTTTGTCAGGAGCAACTAAAACCCCTGCTATAAATCCGGCAATTCCGGCCCCGATCCAATAGTATTTTAAATTTGAATTCATAATTTGTATTGTTTGATCATACTGTTAAAATACTTGTTCCGATCAGTAGTATATATATTGCTTCGGCAAAAAGTACTTGTTAAGTGACACATATATAGGTAATTAGTTTATTTTTTAATTTGTGTTAAGAAAACTATTGCCATTTTTCTATTGGGGAAAAAATGTGAGGACTTGTAGAATTTACCCAACATCCTCCTAAATTATATACGGCAAATCATATTCATCAGATACGGAATCGATTTTTCATAATAAGGTGTAAAAACCGGATATTATCCGGTAAAAAATAAAGTACAAATATTATGGAAGCTCTTATTGGCATAAATAAAAACGATACTGGACTTATCACAGACATTTTAAATGTTCTGCGGGCTGATCAGCATATTCTGTACAATAAGCTTCGCAATTATCATTGGAATATTGTGGGAAATTTGTTTTTAGAATTACATGAATTTTTGAAGAGATTATATATCGAAATGGCGGATCAGATAGATCCTACGGCAGAAAGAATTCGCATGCTTGGTAAAAATCCAATGGGCTCGTGTGAGGAGTTTTTACAGTTTACGAATTTGAATGAAACAAAAGTGCCTTATCATGAGCCTAAAAAAATATTGGAATTACTTTTAAGCGATTTTGAAAGCCTTAAGCGGTGGTTGAGAGATCACATGGAAAAAATAAGCGAAAGCCAGGACTTTGGTACTGAAGATTTTATGGTAGCACTCATCAGAAGTTATGAGAAAACGGCCTGGATGCTACGTGCTTATCAGTCAAAATAAATGGGAACGGCTGGTCCCGGATTTTTTAAAACTTTAAATATTTACAATTATGTTAAGATGGTCAGTTTCTTTTTTAATAGTAGCAATTATTGCAGGAGTATTTGGTTTTGGAGGTATTGCTGCCGGAGCTACAGAGATTGCTAAGGTATTGTTTTTTCTGTTTCTGATACTTTTTGTGGTATCACTTTTAACCGGTAGAAGTCGAAATAAAAATCTGCTCGACTAATTCCTTACGACAGATTTTATCACAGTTTAGTTAAATAACAAGTGACCCGTTTGGGGTTGCTTTTTATATGCCCTGAAAATTATTCTCGTTTTAATTTCACCTAAAACTGTGTAGAAAAAGAAGTATAAGTTGACTTAAGAATGAATAATTGTGGATTAATCTACAAAATGGGAGATATTTTCTACACCATTTTTTCGGAATAGCTTTTTTGTCGAATTATTAAAAAGTATCAAAATTTTGAAAAAGCTATTCATTTATTTCTTCTTCATCTTTCCGGTTTTATTTTCATGTTCTGATCTGAACGAGGTTATTCCTGTAGAAATACCTACTACCGGGGTAATTACTCCGCCCAAACCTGACAACTCCCTGGCTACAAAAATCAATTCAGAAAGCCCAGATGGCTATCAGGCTATTGGTGATCTTACTTATGGTCCATCTCAATTCCATAATTTCGATTTATACAAACCGGTATTTGACAAATCCGCTAAGCATGCCAAATCGGTGGCATTAATAATAGTACATGGTGGTGGATGGAGCCTTCTCGATAAATCCTTTATCAATGGAGCGGTGGAGGAGTTTAAAAAGAAGGAAATTAATATTACTATTTTTAATATTAATCATCAGCTTGCCGGTTATCCGGGTATTTATTTTAATCAGATTATGGGCGATTTTGATTTATTTTTCAATCACTTGAATTCATTAAAAACAGAACTTAACCTTGCGGATGAAGTAATAATGTGGGGCTATAGCTCAGGAGGACACCTTGCCTTATCTTATAGTTATTTACATCCTGCCAGGAATATAAAAGCAGTAGTAGGATTTGTGGCACCTACCGATCTAACCATGCCAGGGATTTACAATAATATTTTTGACAGTAAAAATCAAAATCTTACAGAACAATTAATAGGTGTCTCATTCATTGATAATCCACAATTATATCAGGATGCGAGCCCCTATTTCATGGCCAATAGCAGCTCACCCCCAACGCTGTTAATTTATGGAGAAAATGACAAAACTGTACCCGCCAGCCAGGGCGAAAAGTTAGATGCCAGATTAAAAGAAAACAAGGTCACTGCTGAATATCATTTGATACCAAATGCAAGCCATGAAATGATTGGGAAAATGCCAGAAGTAATAAACCTTACGCTTGCTTTTCTAAACAAATTATAATGGTTCCCGTTAAAAAAGCCATTGTCGGAATAATTTCAAAGTTATTTTATACCGAATGTAGATTTTAGTAAAAGCAAATCCGGTAATGTTCGGAAAATAAAACTGTTGAACTAAATACACACTTAACCATTATTAACAGTTCGGAATAGAGTTTTATGCTTAAAACATGAACAAATTATCAAAAAAAATGAAAAAAATTAATGCCCTTTTGGTAGGAGGAATACTGGTAAGTACAATGGCTTGTAACTCTGCAAATACCGAAGAAGCCAAAGAGAATGCGAAAGAAGAAATGTCAGATGCTGCTGAAAATGTGAGCGAGAAAATGGATCAACTGGAAACGGACTTAAAAAGTGCAATTGATGATTTGGATAAAAAAATTGAAACGGCAAAAGATAAAACTCAGGATAAAGTGATTGAGCCCGGGAAAGAAGCAATGCACGAAACTGCTGAAGATCTGGAAAAACAAAGAAGAGATTTGCAACATGATCTAAGCGAATTAAGAATACAAACTAAAGAAAACTGGCAGCAATTTGAAGATTCCGTACACGTAAAAGTACAAAGGCTTAAAGATAAGCTACAAGATTAATTTCTGTTTCACACACAAGCAAAATGCCCGCATTGCGGGCATTTTGCTTGAAATGACTATACATTTATCCATAAACCGAAAATTACGGATAGGGCATCATACGCCATCGAAGTAAATGGATTCTCCCACAATTTAGTCGCTTTCCGAATCAGCCAGCCTGGCAGCAGCCTTGACCACATCTCTTGGTTAACCTATCCTTTTGTATGGTATGAGTTCCATAAGCTCATTCATTTTTTCTTTATTTTTCCATACTTCTTTGTTGATTTCGGTTTGTATAGCACCTGGCGAAATAGAATTTACCCAAATACCCAAAGGGACAAGTTCCTGGGCTACCGACTTCATAAGCATGAGCACACCGCTTTTTTGACTACGCATAATTTACATGACCAGCCCGGAAAATCATATCATTATCCGAACTCATGCATATCAGGTTACCTCTGGCTTCATCTTTCGAAATAACTTCCTGCTTCATTAACTGTTTTGCAGCTAAATTCATGCATAAGAACTGACCGGTTAGGTTTACATCGATTACCCTTTGCCAGGTTGCCAAACACATTTCGAGAAAAGGAGAATCCAGCTGAAAATTGGCATTACTTACCGTCACATCCAGTCGACTGAATCTTGCTACTATTTTTGCGAAAAGAGAATTCTTTCGGGCCTGGCCGGCCTCATTAGCTTTTATGGCGAATCCTTCTGATTGCTTGTTAATTATTTTTAAAACTTCCCGGGCTGCTTCTGCCTATGAATTGTAATTTACTCTTTTGCTCCTCATTCGGCCATTTCAATAGCTATATCCCGGCCTAATCCACTACTACTGCTGGTAATTAGTACCACTAGAACTTGGAGTAACATATCTTTTATTTTTTATCAGTTTCTTCTTCTTTGTCTTTCTTTTTAAAATACCTGCGGAAGAATATACTATGCTGTAGTGCTTCCAAATCTTCATCGAGTTTTTCGCTGCCAGACTCTACATTATTCAGTGTATTTTTTACATTAGAACCTGCCTCCTTATTGTGCATAAGTACACCTAAAACAGAGTTTTGATCATTAATAATTTTGGAATAATCATTTTGAACATTGGCAACGAATTGATTTGCCTGATTCGAGGTGTTTTTTAATGAAGTCGAAGTACTTTTTAATATATCTGAACTCTCCGAAAGGTTAGTAACTGATTTTTCAATTTCCGGCATGATCGTCTTATTATTTATAAGTTGATAAGGTAGATTTGCCGGATTATTAAGTGAGTTGCCCATGGTATTGAGGTTACGGGCAAAAGTTTCCACATTTCCGGAAGTGGCTTTAAGTCTCTGAACCGAATAACTTATATCATTAAAGAGGCTTTCGTCTTTTAAGAATTTACCCAGGTTGCCGTTTCCTTCATTTATTCCGGTTGTAATAGTCTTCAGATTTTCTGTGATGGTAAGAATATTCTTATTGTTTTCTTGCAAAGTCTTAAGCATATCCTGCTGAGAATCAGCTTTGTTTACTTTGAAATTATGACCGTTCTTAATACTTCCGGATTTGGATGTGCCACCAGAAATCACAAGTATGGGGTTACCTATCAAACCATCAGTGGTAATTTTGATATCGGCGTCGCGATAGATGTATTTTACAGATTTAAGTTCTATATCAAAATCTACCTTAACTCCACTGTTTGGAGTAAATTCAAGCGATTGTACACGGCCCACTTTAACACCTGAAAACCACACATTATTGCCTTTAGAAAGACCGGAAACATCCTTAAATTCGGCCGTGGCTATGATTTTTTTGCCAAAAAATTTCCCCATATTACTTATCAATATAATGCCAC
Source organism: Jiulongibacter sp. (assembly GCA_024645245.1). Classification (GTDB taxonomy): domain Bacteria; phylum Bacteroidota; class Bacteroidia; order Cytophagales; family Spirosomataceae; genus JAHEBN01. The sequence continues at coordinate 22,098 of JAHEBN010000051.1, forward strand.
CCAGAAAAAATAACAAGCCAATTAGCATGAATAAGCCTACTTTTGCATTTTTCGAATTTGTATTCATATTTGTGTTAGTTAAAAATTCTGTAATTCAATTTTTGGGGCGATTTGAGTTTTTTCAATAAAGTTATAATCGCGAAACATCTTTATTTCTCCGCTGGGATTTGAATTGAAAATTTCATCGAAGGAGCCGGTTTGTTTAAAAACACCATTTAACAAAACGGCGATTCTATCACCTGTTTCTTTAGCACAAGTGAGATCGTGTGTAATGATAATCGCACTGGTTTTGAATCGGTCTTGCACTTCAGATATGAGCTCATTGATTTCAACACAGGTTATTGGATCGAGCCCCGCTGTGGGTTCGTCGTAAAGAATTATTTCAGGATTAGTAACCAAGGTACGGGCTATTCCAATTCTTTTTTTCTGTCCACCCGAAAGCTCTGCGGGCATTTGATTTTTTTTATTTTCAAGACCTACTGCTTCAAGCATTTCATGCGTTTTAGTCATGATTTCTTTATCGCTCATTCCTTTTACAGCATATTTGAGTGGAAAAGCAATATTTTCAGCTATGGTCATTCCATCGTACAAGGCACTACTTTGAAAACAAAAACCAATTCGTTGTCTTAATACCTGCATTTCAATGCGGTTTATGTTGTTGAGATCGTATCCTAAAACCCGCACTTTACCCGAATCGGCTTTTATCAGTCCACTCAATATTTTTATTAATACTGATTTTCCCGATCCGGATTTTCCCAGCACAACCAGATTTTCACTTTTTTCTAAGTTGAGACTTACTCCTTTCAATACATCGAGTGAGCCAAATGATTTATATAGATCTTTTACTTCAATTACATTATTTTTCATCGGAATGAATTGGTTACCTGAACGACAAAAATTTCTATAAGAAATATGATAAAAATGGATTTTACCACCGATTTATTAGCTGCTTTACCAACGCCTAATGTTCCTTTTTCTGCGTTATATCCGCTATAGCAACCTACCATGCCAATAGTAAATCCAAAAAGTATGGCTTTTATTAAGGCCGAACCCATATCCAAAAAATTGATATTCTCGAAAGCGGCAAATAGATAAGCTCTCAGGTTGGTTTCTTCATTGAAATAGACATTAATAAATGATCCCGAAAGGGCTACAAAAGCGGTATAAAAAGATAAAATTGGGATTGAGATTGTGCTAGCGAGCACGCGTGTAATTACCAAATAATTAAATGGATTTACAGCCGATACTTCCATGGCTTCTATTTGCTCGGTAACTTTCATGCTGCCTAGTTCTGCACCAATATTAGAGCCTACTTTTCCTGCAGCAATGATTGCCGTAACCAAGGTTGCCAATGCCCTCACAATGGCGATAGCCACCAGGCTCGGTAACCAGGATGTGGCTCCAAACTCCTGTAAGGAGGGCCTAGATTGCTGCGTAAAAACCATTCCGGTTACAAAACCCGTAAGTGAAATTAGGGGAAGAGATTTTAGACCAATTTGATAACATTGATTGAAAAACTCACTCCAGATAAGATTAGAAAAAGAAAATTCACCAAAGAAGCGAAACATAAAATCAAGACCAAGTCTGAAATTAATCAGCAAGCGGTCGATAGATTCAGAAATAAACACTTCATTATTTTCTTTAACAGGCATAGCATGTTCCTTAGGTGTATAGCGAGTAGCTTTAAAATTTTGTCTCCGGTATAAAATTGCCGGGTGCTTGTAGAAATTTATCTACAGGTGTGGATTCCTGTTTTATAAAAAGTACCATGGAGGCTCAAGGTCTTACATCTATAAAAGAAAAAACCCTTGTTTTCTTTTCTGTTTTATCTTGATAAATTTTTGATCCAGGCAGAAATCTGCATTTTTCTCTCAAAATCACGGTCAAAACCAGCCAGAATTTCCTTTATTATGTTTTTGCCCCCCTGGTTTTGTGCTTATTTGTTATAGATTATTGGAAGATATCGGCTCCGCTTATTTCCCGGTTAGTGTTAGTTTTAATTCTGGAACTGTTGAATCAGTAAAAGCCAAATTCTATTAAAAACAGTGGTTTTCTCTTCATTTGATTTTGAAATACTAATAAAAAAAGGGAAAACAAGAACATAATCAATTGAGATTTATCCGAAATGTTTCGTTTTTATCCTTTTTTTAAATCTCTTTTTAAAAAGAAGTTCCCCAGTTGTTGAGTAAGAATATCTACAGTACTCATATTTATTCTACACCTGTGGTTATTGTATAAGTATCACCATATTAGTAAGATACATGGTAATTGATCGTATGGACTTAATATTTAGTAATGAACAGAAACAATTAAGATTTTATGAAAACTAAAAAAATAGCAATTGGAATTTTGGGCCTTGCCCTTTTGGGAAATGGTATAAGCTCGTGTAATGCTTTGAAAAAATTAACACGTCAGGAAAAAGGTGCCATTATAGGTATAGGTGCCGGTGCAGCAATTGGAGGAGCCATTGGTTCCAAATCGAAAAATCCTGCTGTTTATGCCATTGTGGGTTCAGCAATAGGCGGTGTTGCCGGGGCTGTAATTGGAAAATACATGGATAAGCAAGCCGACAAACTTGAAAAAGAATTGGCCGGAATTGCCCAGGTAGAGCGAGTGGAAGAAGGCATAAAAGTCACCATGGATTCAGGTCTTTTATTTGGATTTGATTCGTATGATCTTGGACAAAATTCAAAGTCCGAATTAATTAAGCTTTCAGAAATTCTGAATGAATACAATGAAACTGAAATTCTGGTTGCCGGTCATACGGATGACATAGGTAGTGAGACCTATAATCAAAAATTGTCGGAAAAACGTGCAAATGCTGTTGCCAATCTTTTGGTAGGTAAAGGAGTAAAAAGAAACAGGTTAGTGGTAATTGGCTTTGGAGAATCGGCACCGGCTTATACCAATGGTACGCCTGTTGGTCAGGAAAAAAACAGAAGAGTTGAGTTAGCCATAGTAGCTAATGAAAACCTGAAAAAGGAAGCCCAAAAAACATCGGTTAGTATTAAGTAAGATATGAAAAAATGAATTTCAAAATATTCTAAATATAAAAAAATGAAAAAGTTAAGTGTAATTATTGCCTCCATATTGATTTTAGGAACTAGCGTATCTTTTGCTCAGAATGGTTTTGCCATTGGTATAAGAGGTGGAATAAATCAATCACAAATCAAAGGCGAAGGCAGTGGCAGCGACCAGTCGTTCTGGAATACAGATCAATCACGAACCACCGGTTTTACAGGTGGGGTATTTGTCCGAATAGGTAATAAGGTTTTTGTTCAGCCAGAATTGATTTTCTCTCAAAAAGGAGGAAAAACTACAAACTTGTTGGGGGTAGAAC
>JAHEBN010000002.1 GCA_024645245.1 Jiulongibacter sp.
GCCAAATTTTTTGTAGAATTTGAGTTTTTAAATGCTTGATTGATTAATTTTTATCAAAAAGAATGATTTCTGTGAATGAATTGTAGTGATCTTTGGTAAACCAGACTTTTCCATCTGATCCGGTGACCAATCTTTCGGCTCCTCTGTTTTTACCATCTTGTTTTGGATAGATATCCCATTCGCGGTATTTTATTTTTTTGCCAAATTTATCTTTTTGGGGCAATAATTTTTCATAATTCCCAAAATTTCTTCCACCCACATAGCCTTCGGGAGCTTTTCCGTGTTTTTGGACGTATTTTAAGGTATTTAAAGCCGCTTTAGGAATAGACGTATTGCTCCGTATTTCTGACTTTGACTCAGAAACCTGACGGCACGATAAAGTAAAAAACAAGCTAAAAATAAGTAACAGAAATACCCGCATCAATTTAAAGAAAATGCAGGCACTTTAAATGCCCCGGCATGGTTAAACATCAGTTCGGTAATGGTATACGGCATTTCCTCAATTAGGGGAAACTCATTGATAATGTCTAGCACTTCAAAATCATTATCAGCATGTAATACCATCCAAAGCCTGCTGCGGTCTTCAGAAAGGGCAAAAGAAATAATTTTCCCGGCATTCATAAATTCATCTACCATCATACGCTGCTCCGGTATCCGCTCAACAAAGGTCTCTGTAAACGGCACCGGCAAATCGAACTCCACCATAAATTCTGCCATATTCTGATTTTTTTGTTATCTGGTTTTGAAATAATACAATATATCCAGCACGAACAAGATATTTTTAGAAAAATAACGAAAACCGGGCCATTTGCGTTTAACTTTGCAGAGAAATCTCAAAAAAGGGGTGCCTGAATACAACGGGCTGAGATCATACCCATTGAACCTGATGCGGTTAGTACCGACGAAGGGAATTTGAGAAAGAACCAAGGCTTGTCCGGAAAACAATTGGTTCTCTCTAAAAATGTCAAAATTTATGTCAAACAAAACGACAGCGATTTGGCTCCTTTATCTGCTTTCGTGTTAATCTTTTAAGATTATTATGAAAAAAACATTTCTAAATTATTTTACAAGAAAAATTTTCTTTGCTTTGCTGTTATTGAGCAAAGTTGCTTTTGCTCAATCGGATAGTACAACATTGAAAGTGCTGAACGAAGTGGTGGTTAATGCCACCAGAGCCACGGTTAAAACCGGTATGGCATTTACCAATGTCACGAAGAAAGAGCTCGAAAAACAAAACCTGGGACAAGACATTCCGATTTTATTAAATCAGCTCACGTCCGTTGTTACCACCTCAGATGCCGGTGCAGGAGTCGGTTATACGGGTATTCGGATTCGTGGCTCCGACCCAACCCGTGTCAATGTTACCATCAATGGCATACCCTATAATGATTCGGAGTCGCAAGGAGTCTTTTGGGTAAATATGCCCGATTTTTCTTCTTCTGTAAGTAGTATTCAGCTGCAAAGAGGTGTGGGAACATCCACCAACGGTGCAGGGGCTTTTGGAGGTACTTTAAATGTAAATACCTTGCAGTATCAAAAAGAGGCTTTCGGTGAGGTGAATGCCTCGGTTGGTTCTTTTAATACATTAAAAACCAACATCATAAGCAGTACTGGATTAATCAATAATAAGTTTGTATTGGATATGCGTTTGTCTAAAATTACATCTGATGGTTTTGTAGACCGGGCATCGTCTGATTTGAAATCCTACTATTTAACCGGCGGTTATTATGGCAAGCAAAATTTTGTACGCTTAAATGTTTTTGGTGGAAAAGAAGTGACCTACCAATCGTGGTATGGAATACCGGAAAGTCTGGCCAAAAACGATAAAGTCGGTTTTGAGGATTTTATTAACCGAAACTATTACGATGAGGGACTAAAAAACAACATGTGGGCAGCGGGAAGAAAATACAATTGGTACAATTATGATAATCAGGTAGACGATTATGAGCAGGATCATGTACAATTGATTTCATCTTTTAAGGTAGGGCAGAACTGGCGTTTTAATCCTACCCTTCATTATACTTATGGCCGTGGATTTTACGAACAGTATCGCGAGGACGATTCTTTTACCGATTACAATTTAAACAATGTAATTATTGGCCTGGATACAATTACAAATACCAATCTTATCAGAAGAAAATGGTTGAATAATCATTTTTATGGGACAGTCTGGTCACTGGATTACGAAGGATCTGGAAAATTAAAAGGATCATTTGGTGGTGGTTGGAACAGATACGACGGTGATCATTATGGAGAAATTATTTGGGCTCAATATGCTTCCAATTCTGATATTCGATATCATTATTACGACAATAATGGGCTAAAGACTGACTTCAATATTTACGGAAAGGGTTTTTATCAATTCAACGAGAAATTAAATGCATACCTGGACTTACAATACCGGAATGTGGGTTTAAAAATGACGGGAACGGCAGATGCCCTGCAGTCAATCAATTCGAACAACACCTATAGTTTTTTTAATCCAAAACTGGGTTTTAACTACAATCTAAACACCGTGAGTTCATTTTTTGCATCATTTGCAGTAGGAAATAAAGAGCCGAGCAGACAAGACCTGGTGGATCACCTGAACTATACCATATACAACGGAGTGAATGGAATACAGTCGAAACCACTTGCCGAAAATTTAATGGATTATGAAGCAGGTTACAGATTCTTAAAGGAAAATACGCAAATTGAAGTCAATGGCTATTTTATGAACTACAAAAATCAGCTCGTACTAACCGGAGCCATCAATAATGTGGGCGAGGCAATTCGGGTAAATGTTGCGGAAAGCTACCGTGCCGGAATCGAACTACAGATTGCTCAAAATGTAGGAGAGAAGTTTAAACTGATGGGAAATCTGACCTTGAGTCAGAATAAAATCGGGACATTTACAGAAACCGTCGCCAGCTACGATGGGGAATCACCTGATGAAATAAATAATTTTAAGAAAGCGGATATTTCATTTTCTCCAAATATTATCGCCGGTGGAATATTAAGTTATTTTCCTATATCCAATCTGGAAATAGCCCTTTTACCTAAGTTTGTAGGTAAGCAATTCCTGGATAATACTTCTGATGCAAGCCGCAAACTTGATGCTTATTTTGTCAATAACCTCCGCATAAATTATTCGATAAAAACTGGCTGGGCAAAAAATCTGAGCATCAGTGCCCTTGTAAATAATGTTTTCAACACCAAATACGAATCCAATGGCTATACTTACAGCTATTTGTATTACGGAAAAATAACAGAAAACTTTGTTTATCCTCAGGCTGGAATCAACTTTTTAACTGCTTTAAAGATCAGAATTTAAAAAAGTTTTTCCCCTCAAACCTCACAGGTTTTTAAAACCTGTGAGGTTTACTATTCAAAGGAAAATATATTAAAACCAAGCCTTATTTCCCCAACAAAAGCCCAAGCCAGATAGCTCCAAGGCAGATAACAACATTCAATAAGATAATACTAAAAGCAGAAACATAATCGCCACTTTGTAAAGAACGGAATGTCTCCAGACTGAAAGTAGAGAAGGTACTGAAACCACCACAAAAACCAATGGCGAGCATGGGTCTCCACATTTGATGGTCTCCGCTTTTGGCAGTAATATATCCAAGAATAAGACTTGCGAAAACATTAGAAAGCAAAGTACCGAGGGCAGGCCCGCTACCAAACCATACAAAGGCATTTTTGGATAACAAAAAACGGGTAATACTTCCCAAGCCGCCACCAACGAAAATTAAAAGCAAAGTTTTCACTTCAGATATTTATGCGATATTTGATCAAAGATAAGATTTAAAATTATATCAAATGGCTGAGGTATCAAAAGCGAAAGATCAAAACGAACTTTTGAAGTTGTTGGGAGTGGGTTTTGGAATTGCCGTAACTGTAGGCGGAACAATTGGCACCGGGATATTAAGAACTCCGGGTCCGATAGCCGCCGAGCTGGGAAATGCATGGCTCATAATGGGCGTATGGGTTTTGGTAAGTATTTACGCTATTATGGGGGTTTTATGTGCCATCGAGCTGGCGGTTTCTGTACCAATGGCGGGTTCCTGGTATGTATATGCTCAAAGAGCGTTTGGTGATTATATAGGATTCCTTACCGGTATAACCAGTTGGCTGGGTACAGTTGCTTCTTTAGGCTTTGGATCCTATACCATCAGCGAATACATCATCCTGCTTTTACCCCAATTAAGTTCCTATTTGGTACCTATGGCTATTGCAGTTCTGGTTTTACTTACACTTTTTCATACCATAGGCACGGCGATCGGAGGGCGATCACAGGAAATTCTGGCTGCGATCAAAGCTGTGGGCCTGGTTGCTTTCGTATTCGCCTGTTTTATTTATGGAAATAATACAGAAACAGTTTCAGTAGAAAAAGTCCAACACCTGGCCAGTGGCGGCTTGCTTTTTGGAATTATTGCTGCCATGCAGGGTATATTCTACACATTCGATGGTTGGCACACGGCAGCTTATTTTTCGGAAGAAAATACCGATGCTACCAATAATTTGCCTAAAGCCATGATCAGTGGTGTTTTGGTAATTATAGGCATTTATTTACTCGTAAATGCAGCAATACTTTATATTTTACCTATCGAAGAATTAGCCAATTCTAAACTTGCCGCAGCCGATGCCATTCAAAAGATATTTGGAGAGCAATCCGGGCGATGGGTTACGCTGTTCTTGTTGATTTCTATTTTGGGAATTATGAACACGCAGGTAATGATGACCCCACGCACCCTCTTTTCCATGAGTCGCGATGGTTTATTTTTCAAAAAAGCGGTAGCTGTAAATAAAGGAGGTTCACCGGTTTATGCTTTATTTATTACCTGTTTATTATCAACCACATTGATTTTAATCGGGAAAGAAACCTCAGGCAGGTTATTGGATATTGCTACTTTCTATTTTGTATCGGCTTATGCTTTGGGATTTGCTTCTTTGCTCAGGTTGAGAAAAAAAGAGCCGGATTTAGACAGACCCTATAAAGTGCCATTTTTCCCCTACTTGCCCTGGACAATGCTCCTAGCTTCAATCGCATTTTTGGTTGGTTCGGTTGTGGGTGATCCCAATAATAGTTTATACGCAATACTTTTTCTCTTTCTTACATATCCGCTTTATTTGCTTTTGAAAAAGACACAAAGCAGAAATTAAACAATTAAATCCAGTGTTGGTTTTTAGTTTTTACAACAAACAATTGAAATGCAATCTGATCCTTTCTTAAGCCTGATAAATAAGACTTTGGCCGAAATAAAATACGGAGATTCACCTGCAGAATTATACGACCCTATTTCGTATATCATGTCTTTGGGTGGAAAAAGAATGAGACCAATTGCCACCCTGATGGCTTGCCAATTATTTGATCCGGCATGGCAAAAGGCCATAAAACCAGCCATAGCTGTTGAGGTTTTTCATAATTTCACCCTCATGCACGACGATATTATGGACGGAGCTCCGCTACGCCGGGGTAAACCAACAGTACATGAAAAATGGAATCGTGATATAGCCATACTTTCCGGGGATGTGATGCTGGTGGCGGCTTATGAATTAATGGGCGAAGTACCCGAAAAACACTTGAAAAAAGTGCTGAAAAGATTCAATAAAACAGCCGCTGAAGTGTGTGAAGGTCAGCAGTTAGATATGAATTTTGCTACGCAAAACAATGTGACGGAAGCGGATTACATCAATATGATCCGGCTAAAGACCAGTGTACTTCTGGGTTTTGCTTTAGAACTCGGTGCAATAATAGCTGATCAGGCTGATGAAGTGAGTCATAGTTTATTCGAAATTGGCGTGAATCTGGGTCTTGGTTTTCAACTGAAAGACGACATTTTGGATGTATACGGTGACCCCGAAAAGTTTGGTAAACAAGTTGGGGGAGACATCATCGAAAACAAAAAAACCTGGCTTATGCTCAAGGCATTTGAGCTTTCGGCCGGAAAAGAAATAGGTCACGAACTTAAAACCTGGATCGATAAAAAGAATTTTGACCCGGCAGATAAAGTTGCCGCAGTTACGGCAATTTTTAATGAATTAGGAATTAAAGAATTGGCGGAAAATGAAATGAACGGGTATTTTAATACAGGTTTTGGTGGCATAGACCGCCTGAAATGTGACTTTGAAAAAAAGAAACCATTGATTGCATTTGGGGAGTATTTGTTGGGAAGGGAACATTAATTTCACTCCACATTTCTCACCTTCCGAGCGATAAAAATACTCAGGAAAATCATCAGCATGGCAAAATATCCTACCCAGTTGTACCTTTCGAGGTAGCCATCTTCGCGTTGAATGATTATCATTCCACCAACACTGGAAGCAATGGCCTGAGCCATCAATTGAACCGAAGAATTAATTGCCATAAACCCACCTCTCTGCTTGGGCGTAACCACACCCGAAACCATCGCCTGTGTTGGAATAAGTCTCCCATTAGAGAAAATAAAGAATAAACCTGAAATCGATAGAATTACATACATAGGTGCTGGTACCAGGTTGGTAATTAGGAAAATGGGTATTAAGGAGAGCAAAGCAAAAACCACAAAAACAGGGAGTTTACCTTGTTTATCGGCCAATTTACCAACCAAGGGAGCAGAAAAAATAGTAAGTAGACCACCAACCAGATAAATCAGGTATATGTCGTTTTCTTTGTAGTGAATGTTGCTCACCAAAGAAGGGGCGATATAAGGGATAATGCTGAAATGCCCGAGCATAATTATAGTTGAAAGTGCCAGAGCCCGTAATTGATTGGGAGTTTTCAGAATATTAGTGATAACCTCCATTTTTTTGGTTGCGGCACTTTCTGCATTTAAATGAGAACTGATAGATGGTACATAAAACCAGATCAAAGCAATGATAATCAATCCTAGAATAGCAATGGTAAAAAAGGGTGCGTGCCATCCCCAAAGGTTGGCTAAATACAAGCCGCCCGGCACGCCAACCACCGAAGCTACCGAAAATGCTGTCATGATAACCCCCATTGCCGAAGCACGCCTGTCGTAACTAAAAGTATCGGCAATTATAGAAAGTACCTGGGAGCCGATCATTCCTCCAAACACACCTGTAAGTACCCTGGCCGACATCAGCACGTAATAATTGGGAGAAAGTGCACATCCAAAAGTGCCGACTACAAAACCAATGTAAGCAAAAAGAAGTACTTTTTTCCGGTCAAAACGATCGGCATAAAACGCCAGAGTAAATCCGGAAATGGCCGCTGAAACTCCATAACTGGCTACCACAAAACCAAATTGTTGTGGATTTATATGGAAAATCTTCATCAACTGAGGCCCAAGTGGCATCAGAATCATAAAATCCATGATGTGTGTGAAGTTTACGCATGCCAGAATCAGCAACAGCAGTCTCTCTTTCTTTGTCATTCAGTCGGTTATCTCAAAGGAAATACAAGTATCGGGTAATAAATGTTCAGCGAAAGCTGTTTTTAAAAGATTTTTTCAGGAAATTGGACTTCAACTTCATCAATTCTGCCAAAATGAAAAGAAACTTTATCCTGATTTTATTTTTTAGTGCACTGGTTCATTTGTCGCAAGCACAAAAACAGCCTGTTGATCTACTGGTTTATAATGCCAAAATATATACGGTTGATACAGATTTTTCTATAACCGAGGCCTTTGTGGTAAATAAAGGCTTGTTTGTAGAGATTGGAAATAAAGACAATCTTTTGAGTAAATACGAACCTACAATTAAAACTGACGCAGGCGGCAAAGCAGTTTTTCCGGGTTTTTATGATCCGCATTCTCATTTTATAGGATTGGGTCAAATGCTAAGTCAATGCGATCTTGTTGGCACGAGTTCTTTTTCCGAGATTCTGAAAAGGCTTCAAGTATTTGCGAGCGAACACCCCGAAAGCTACTGGATTATTGGTAGAGGATGGGACCAAAACGATTGGGATGATAAAGCTTTTCCCAATAAATCGGAATTGGATAAATTATTTCCGAATAAACCGGTAATGCTTACCCGCATAGATGGTCACGCCATGTTGGTGAATTCAAAAGCAATAAGTTTGGCCAAAATATCAAAAAGTACAAAAATAGCCGGAGGCGATTTTGAGATTAAAAATGGGGATTTGACAGGGATTTTGATTGACAATGCTATGGGTATGATTAGGCGTGTTTTACCAAAGCCTGATGAATCAGAGCAAAGAGAAATAATTCGAAAAGCACAAGCAGAATGCCTGAAATATGGGTTAACTACAGTTTCGGATGCCGGAATCAATCAATCGGATATCGAACTTTTAGATAAAATGCACAAAGATGGTTCTTTGAAGATACGGGATTACGCCATGATTTCCATAGGCCTGGGTAATTTGGAATACTTTAAGAAAAAAGGAATTATTAAAACGGACCGACTGAATGTGCGATCGTTTAAATTATATGCGGATGGAGCTTTGGGCTCCAGAGGTGCCTGTCTGTTAGAGCCTTATTCCGATGAACCTTCAAAAACTGGTTTTTTACTTACCAGCGAAAATGAACTGGATGCTTATTTTGGTGAATTGATACAAACGGGCTTTCAAGTGAATACGCATTGCATTGGTGACTCGGCCAATCGACTGGTTTTGGATCTTTATGGAAAATATTTAGAAGGTAAAAATGACCGCAGATGGCGAATCGAGCACTGCCAGGTAGTGAATCCGGCTGATGTACCCAAGTTTGGGCAGTTTTCTATAATTCCTTCCATTCAGGCAACTCATGCCACATCAGATATGTATTGGGCCGGCGATAGATTGGGGAGTATGCGGGTAAAACATGCTTACCCTTTCGAAGAATTAAAATTACAAAATGGCTTGCTGGCTAATGGAAGTGATTTTCCGGTGGAATATGTAAATCCTTTATTCGGTTTTCATTCTGCTTTTGCCCGGCAAGATGCCAAAAACTGGCCGGAGGCCGGCTTTCAACTGGAGAATGCTCTTAGTAGAGAAGATGCATTGCGTGCTATGACCATCTGGAGTGCTTATGCCAATTTCGAAGAAAAGGAGCGGGGAAGTATAGAAAAAGGCAAGATGGCCGATTTTGTAATCCTTGACCAGGATATCATGCAAGCCGAACCTTCCAAAGTCAGAGACATAAAGGTTTTAAAGACCTTTATTGCCGGGGAGAAGGTTTACGAAATAATGAATTAATATCATTTTTCATCAATCAACAAATCCATAAACCGTTCAAAATCTGCCTTGTATTTTTCAAAATAATCGCCTGTACTTGGGCCGGAAAATCCGGTATGTATTTTACGTACGATTCCTTTTTTGTCAATAAATATGGTTGTTGGAAAACTCATGATGTGGTTTAGCATGGGTAGTGATTTTTGAGCTTCCACACCACTGTTTTTTCCGGCTAGCAGTACTTCATAGCCTATTCCAAACCGCTCTTTCATTTTATTTATTTTAGGAAATGCAAAGTAGGCTTCGGTACTTTTTTCATATGACAAACCAATAATTTCTACACCTCTTTCCTTATTTTTTTCATACCAGGGAGCTAAAAAACGGCTTTCGTCCATGCAGTTCGGGCACCAGCTTCCCATAATTTGCACCAGCACCACTTTCCCTTTGTATTTTTCATCATTCAGTGATACGCTATCTCCATTGGTGTTTACAAATTTAAACGCGATTTTTTCGAATCCTGGATTCAGATAAGTCAGCGACTCCGGGTCTGGGAGTTCGGCATTTTCATCTTTCTTGGCTTCCCACGTTTCCTGATAAAGCAGGCTCGATGAAAAACGACCACCAGTTAGTTTTTCACCTTCAATTTTAGCTTTGAAAAGGAATATGTGGGTGCCATCAAAACAAGAAAGCATCAGGCTGTCTCCTACCACATTACCTGCCAGATAGCGGTAGTCGCCTGTGGAAGTAAGAAAAGTGCCCTTCACTTTATTTCCGTTTTGTTCGAAAAGGCCCACTGCCTCGTATTTGCTGCCTTCGTCATCGGTAAAGGTGCTTGCCCATTTACCGGCAACATTGTATGTGCTCGTTTCATCAGCCGGAGCAAATCGATAATCTTTACCTTTCTCTGCCAGAAATTTGCCGGATCGGGTACTATTATCTGCTAGTTTTTTCGCGTAAATACCTTCCATTTTATCACTGGATATTTTGGCTTTTATTTCCGCATCAAATATTTCCATGCTAATAAAAATGGAGTCGCCTGCAATTTTTGGTGTATCCAGTTCCAATTTTTCATCCCCGTTTATGGCAAAAACGTGATATACTTCCCCCGTTTTTTCTATAGAAAGATTAAAAGAAATAGGTCCAATTACTGTAGGAACCTCTGCTCGCCAGATGCCAGAGGGGTCTGTAATTGCTTTTTGGCAGGAAGAAAATAAGATAAGGGTAAGAAAAAAAGCGGATAAGAATCTCATAGTCGATTTTTGCTTCGTGTTTAGCTACCTTTGTAAAATCAATTCAAAGAAAAGGAAGTTCAGCTTTTTTCCCTAAAATGTCAGAAAATATTAATGCATATCATGTACCGGTGATGCTCACCGAATGCCTGGAAGGACTCGCCATAAAGCCCAATGGAATTTATGTGGATGTTACTTTTGGGGGCGGAGGTCATAGCAAGGCCATTTTGGAAAAACTTACAACGGGTAAATTGTTTGGTTTTGATCAGGATCCGGATGCCGTTAAAAATGCAGAGGGACTCGATCCATCTAAATTTACTTTGATCAAAGCCAATTTCCGGAATATTAAAAAATACCTGCGACTTTACGGAGCAAAACAAGTAGATGGAATTCTGGCTGATCTGGGCATATCTTCTTATCAGATTGATACTGCCGAGCGGGGTTTTTCCACTCGTTTTGAAGGTGATCTGGATATGCGAATGAATAAATCCGGTGGACTTACAGCTGCTGAGGTGGTGAACACTTACCCGGTAGAAGACTTACACAAAATTCTGGGTATGTATGGCGAAATAAAAAATGCGAAAACCGCCGCCCAGGCCATATTGGCTGCAAGAGATATTAAAACGGTAAGTGACCTGAAAAATGCTTTGCAAAATATCGCACCCAAAGGCCGGGAATTTAAATATTTTGCCCAGGTATTTCAGGCTCTGCGGATTGAGGTGAATGAGGAAATAAAAGTGCTGGAGGAGTTTTTGGAGCAAGTGCCTGAGGTATTAAAGCCGGGAGGCAGGCTGGTGGTGATGTCATACCATTCTTTAGAAGACCGGCCCGTTAAAAACTTTATCCGGTCCGGTAAATTTCACGGGGATGCTGAAAAAGATTTTTATGGCAATACCCTGAAACCGCTGGAGTCGGTAACCCGTAAACCGATCACAGCCAGCGAAGAAGAATTGGTAAAAAATCCGCGATCCAGATCGGCAAAACTACGTGTGGCGGAAAAGCCGGAGTAGGTTAAGGAATTCATAAAACATATTTATTAGCTGCCTTTTCTTCCAAGCTGTTAAACCTTTCCATTCACGATTTTTTAATCCAAAAGTTTAAAGCCGCATAAAAAAATCGGACAATACTCCTTTTTACCTCTCGGAATTTCCAATTAGTCTTTGTACTTTTGAGTAAACGTGCTTTAAATACCTGATAATCATGATCTCCAATTCATCTCAGTCTCCCGGCAGGGCGTCTGTTTTCCGTAAATTATTTTCCCGGATCCGGCTCGAAAATCCTTTTATCGACCAGCTGAATATTTCCGAAGAACTCAATAAAATGCCCCTTGGCAAAGTCGCTTGGGTCACTATGTTGGTTATTTTTTACATTTTCTTTCAACACAATATGGAAAGCCTCACCCGTAAACTGGAGCGGGCTGAAATAGACATGAAAGAAATACGGGCCACTTTTATTTCACACAAATCCCGCTATATGTTTAACAGCAAGCATTCGGAGGTTTCAAAGAAACTGGTGAACCGAGGCATGGGTTTGAATGTCGAGCCGCCTGTAAAAATAATAATTGAGGAATAAAACTACTACTTATGAAACCCGGAACCAGCATTAAAGGAGAAATCAAGAAAAGATCCTGGGCCAGCTTTATTCTTATGGCCAGCGTGGGTGTTTTGATACTTTACAAGGCATTTTTGTTACAAACCATACAACGCGAAAAAACATTGGTCAATACTACCCGGCCACTTGTGGCCGAGCGTACCATCAAAGCTACCAGAGGTAATATATATGCCTGTGATGGTAAAAGCCTTTTGGCGACTTCAGTACCGATTTATTCTTTGGGTATGGACCCAAAACAAGCCAAAGATGAGCTTTTTGATGGAAAAATTGATTCTTTGAGCCTGATGCTTTCCCGCTTTTTTGGTGATAGAAGCAAAAGTGTATACAAAGAAATGATAGTAAAAGCCCGCAAGAACCGGAAGACACGATACGTAGCTTTGGGCGGCCGACAGATTACGCATGAAGAAAGAGAACAAATAAAGAAATTTCCTATTTTCTCGGCGGGGCAGCACAAAGGCGGGGTAAAATTTGATCGAAAAGAATACCGCATGTTGCCATTTGACAACATGGCCATGCGTACCGTGGGTAGGCTTGACAAAGAGACGCATAGCAAAGGTGCATTTGGCGTAGAATATAGTTATAACAATTACCTGAGCGGTAAAGATGGAAAGGGTCTTTTCGAACGACTGCCTGGCGGCACCTTTATGCCGCTCGAAACAAGCTCCGATGTGGAGGCGGAACCCGGGCAGGATGTAATTACTACCATCGACGTGAATTACCAGGATATGGTGGAAAGTGCCCTTCGGGAGCAGGTTATTAAATCCAATGCCAAATATGGCTCCGTTGTAGTTATGGAGATCGAAACAGGTGAAATTAAAGCCCTGGCCAACCTTTCAAGAAGAGATAGGAATGGTGCCACCACTTACCTGGAAGATATGAATTATGCCGTATTGGGCGGTACAGACCCTGGCTCTACGTTTAAACTGGCTTCTATGTTAGCCATTTTGGAAGAAGGAAATCTGAATGCCACGGATCACGCGGTAAATTGTGAAGGTATGGTGCGACATAGTAATAAAGATTTCACCTGCTCTCATGCCCATGGCGATCTTACTGTGCAGGAAGTTTTTGAGCAATCGTGCAATGTAGGTATATATGAGTTGGTGAAAAGAGTTTTCGGGTTCAACAGAATGGAAGATTACCTGGCCTATCTACACACCTTTCGGATCGATCAGCCCGTTGGTTTTCAGCTAAAAGGCGAAGAAAAACCTTATATAAAAAGTACTTCAGATAAGACGTATAGTGGTACTACTTTTCCGTGGATGAGTATTGGCTATGAAACAAAAATTACCCCTTTACAAATGCTTGCTTTTTACAATGCAGTGGCCAATAATGGTTATTGGGTTCAACCTATCATCGTGAAAGAAATTCGACAGGCCAATGAGGTGACCATGAAATTTGAGGCTAATAAAATCAGCAACCGTTTTTGCTCCAAAAAGAATGTGGAAATAGCACAGGAAATGATGAAAGGCGTGGCCGAAAACGGAACAGCTAAAAAGTTTAAGGATGGCTTTTGCAAAATAGCCGGTAAAACCGGAACCGCTCAGAAAAGAACCTCAAATGGTTATCAGGCAGGTAAATATTATACCTCCTTTATTGGTTACTTCCCGGCAGATAATCCCAAATACAGTTGTGTGGTGGTGATTGATGAGCCGCAGGGAGGTCAACTTTATGGCGGCGATGTTTGTGCCCCGGTTTTTCGCTCCATAGCCAATAAAGTTTTTGCATATGATGTGAAAATTCACCCGGCTCAAAAATCAGGTATGAATACAAATATGCTGGTAAAAAGCCTCAAAGCCGGCCATGCCGAAGATATCAGCAATGTTACCGACAAGTTTGATCTGGATGATAAAGTAAGTGGAAACGGCCTTCAAAGAAAAAGACCGGATTCAGCCAATTGGGAAAAAATCGAAGAGTCGAAAGAAATTCCGGATTTAACAGGTATGACATTAAAAGATGCTTTGCCACTATTAGAAAATCAGGGATATTCTGTGCGACGAAAGGGTTTCGGGAAAGTTAAAAACTACTCCCTGGAAAGCAGTAAAGTGATTACACTGGTACTTAATTAAACGCGATGTTCAATTCCTTTTACCAAAAATTTGAGATATATCAGGAAAAGTCGCTTACGCACAGGCGGTTTAAGCATAAGGATATTTTACCGCTGATCAATGATTTGCCATTTGAAAAAAAGTTGGCCGGCCAGTCTTTTGAAAAAAGAAGTATTCATCAGATAAGCATTGGAAACGGATCGGTGAATGTGTTATTATGGAGCCAAATGCACGGCAATGAAGCCACGGCAACAATGGCTTTGTTTGATATTTTTAACTTTTTTCAAGCCGAAAACGATGGTTTTGATGACTACCGGAATCTCATAAAAGAGAAACTTACACTGCATTTTGTGCCCATGCTTAACCCTGATGGTGCCGAAGGGTTTATCCGGAGAACAGCACAGGGAATAGACATGAACCGCGACGCGAGAGTTTTCCAGACCCCGGAAAGCCAGATTCTGAAAAAGCTTCAAGTCCAACTGAAGCCCTTGTTTTCATTTAACCTGCACGATCAGGATGTACGATATGCCGCAGGAAATACCGGGAAACAGGTAGCTATAGCTTTTTTAGCGACGGCCTATAATGAAACCTGTGATTGGAACGAAAACCGCACAAGGGCCATGCAGGTGATTTGTGAATTGAACGACTCTTTGCAAGATTATATTCCGGGGAAAGTAGGAAGGTTTAGTGATGAATTTGAACCCCGTGCTTTTGGTGATAATATACAAAAATGGGGCAGTAGCCTAATTTTGGTGGAGTCCGGCGGATTTGATAAGGACAGAGAAAAGCAATACCTGCGTAAATTGAATTTTTGCATTTTGTTGGAAGCTTTTCAAAAAATTGCCGAAGAGCGATATTTACGAAGGCAATTGGCTGAATATGAAGCACTCCCATTAAATAATAAGTGTCTTTTTGATTTGATTATCCGTAACGTTTTATTGAAAAACGGGGATAGCCTGATTCATGCAGATTTGGGGATTTTATTAAATGAAAAGAATACCCAAAATGCCAACTCTTTTATCATGGAATCAACGCTGGACGATCTCGGTGACCTGTCTGTATACTACGGCATCGAGGAGTTTGACGCCAAAGAACTATTGGCAGAACCCGTACATAAATATCCCGATTTGGGCTATGAATACGAAGTAAATACCGATTGGTACGATGGCCCTGCACTGGAAAAAAATGCTACTTTTGTACTAAGTAAAAACGAAACGCCGGAGTTTCTCGTTTTAAATGGTAAGCTTATAAACCTCCATTGATCAGATCTAATAATACATTTTTATTCCTTTTTCTTTTCAGCTTAACAGGGCTTTCCTCTTTTGCACAGAAGGAGTGGTCTGTTTTTGGAAAAGTTATCAATTCGAAATCGGGTAGGGGGCTTTCCGGAATTAACATAACCAATAGCAGAACAAATAGCATCGTGGTAACCAATATGGAAGGCGATTTTTTTATTCGTGCTGCAGAAGGAGATTCTTTAATAGCAACTTCAGTAGGTTTTGGCAGGTATGCCATTAAATGGGATAAATCGCAGAAAGAACCTGTTTTTAGTTTGGATCAAACAGCCATTGCTCTGGAGGAGATCGTAGTAAAAGATAAAAAGTCGGAAACGATTGAGCGGGAAATAAAAGCTTTTTTGGACAATCCCACCAATGCCAAAACCATGCGTCGCGACATTTTAGGGAATATGGTGAGTGCAGGTACTTCAAATCCATCAGGCGGAGGTATGAGTATTTCCATAGACGCACTTTACGATTTATGGAGCAAAGAGGGCAAAAGCAAGCGAAAAGCTGCGGAATTAGAATACCAGGACGTAAAGAAATTTTATGTGGAATTACGGTATAATAAAAGAAAAGTTTCAAGTATTACCGGATTTAAAGATCAGGAACTGGATGACTTTATGAATTTCTGTAAACTTTCGGATGATTTTGTGTTAAATGCCAACGACTACGACCTCACCTACGAAATTTTCAGGTGCCGGCGGGAGTTTGCCCATAGTGCAATTCCTGGTGTAAGGCGGGGTTATAATTAATAGAAATCTCGTAATAATAGATTTGACCGATATATTACACGTGTAGAGACGGATACATCGGACCCGGAAATCAAGTATTGGGGCATTTAGAAAGACCAGAATCTGACTTAGTCTTTAGAAATTACCAAAGTAGTTACCGATTTGGGCAATAAATCAATTCGTGTTTTATCTGGTTTTTGATGTGACAAATTGTTTTTTTCGGAAGTAATATAAGCATTCACTTGTTGATTTTCCCAGACTTTCGGTATTTCAACAGCCTTGCTACTTTCTT
This sequence comes from Jiulongibacter sp., assembly GCA_024645245.1. GTDB lineage: Bacteria > Bacteroidota > Bacteroidia > Cytophagales > Spirosomataceae > JAHEBN01. The sequence continues at coordinate 16,289 of JAHEBN010000002.1, forward strand.
GATTAATAAGTACCACAATTACCTCATTTATGCCTTTATAGGCCGAAATAAGTACATCAGGATTAGCTAAACTCACCTTTACCCGCTGCATATTTGGCCGTACAAAACGGGAATAATTGCCCAGAGTCCAAAGTGTTTTGGAATCCATCAAATCGCCACTGTATTTATTAGTATCATTTTCACCCATTATGCCCTTATTTGAAATATAAATCAGGCCGTCTTTGTAATCATTTGCACTTACTGAAAGCCACCAATGCCAGGCCGAGGCATGGGCAATAGTTAAATCAGCATGAATTATTTTTGCCACGTACATAGCCGTTTCCATTCCCAAATCCATTCTGTTTCCATTAATTTCACCGGCATTATCTCCCAGCACACAATACTCAGATTGCCAGTAATCCAGCTGATATTCTTTTACTTTTTCCAGTAAACTTTCCCTGGTTTTTGTTAATTCATTTGCTGGAGAAGTGGTGAAATAGCTGTGACCCGCAATTATTTTTTCAACCGAATTTAAATCGCCCAGGTAATTCTTACTCTTTTGATCAAAAAAGTCTTGAATTTGGTTGTCTTGTTTAGTGGCTGATCTATTGGTTTTTGATGCATATAAATAATTAATCTGGCCTGCTTCGCTTAAGGTAATTTTGGTTTTTATACCATTTGATCTGAATTTTTGATCTATTTTCCGGGTAGCCCATGCAATCTCGTCATTACCGATAGAAGTCCCCTCTTGCGAGCCAAAACCAGACTCATTTTTAGGTCCCCAATCCCACTGAGGTTCGTTAAAAGGGCTGATATAATCTAATTCTAAACGGGAAGAAACATCTGCAAGAAATGTGGTAAAATGATCAATTTCAGACCTGTTAAAATTCCAATCGCCTATTTCGCCGCTTCCAATCGCCAGTCCGTTTTTGCTCATACTCGCCGGTGCGGAGTTCAAAAAGCCAAGCTTATTTTCAACACCGTATTTTTTGGCCGCATCCAAAAACCATTGCTGCCCGGCTTGCTTAGTCCAGTCGTATTTTCCATTGTTTAGAAAGCACTCAGCTCTACGCCATTCGTTTGTTATTTTGCTTTCTATACCTTGCTCGGTACTGCCTGTACCAATATTAAACCGCCACATGGATAGGCCTATTCCCTTAGGATTACCATTTTGATCCATTTCTTTACTAAAAAGAAATTCTGCAATTTGATTCCTTTTGGCTATGGGGTAATATTTACCCACCATTTGCATCGACCAGCAATCTGATGCTCCGAAACTATGAATACGCTGAAAAGTATGAGAGGTATCCAGTTCAATGTTTTGGGCTAAAATAGTTTCCGTAAAAAGGAATAAAAGTAAAACCAATCGCTTCATTCTGTTAAGTCTCTTCATTTGTTAAAGATAGGAATAAAACAAAAAACCCCGGAATTTCCGGGGTCTTTGATCTTTAAACCTATGATAAATCAATATAAGAACGGTTTGCCACCGGCCAGTATCTCCTGATTTTTCTCATCAAAAGTTACTTTCAGTCCGGTACGGTATGCCGCATTAGACATGATGGTGGCAATAGAATGCTGGTACCCGGCTTCAATCGGAGCATTTGGGGTTTTGCGACTTCTTACACACTCCATCCAGTTGCGGATATGAGCAGTGGTAAGAGCATCATAACCTGTATTTGCGTTAGTTTCAATTTTAGTGGCGTCGCTCAGTTTGAAGCCTTTCAGCAAGTTAGGTTTTAAACCCATAGCTGCGGCTTCACGCTCGTGCAATCCGCCTGTATCCGACACTTCATTGGTATCGAGATTGATCATTCCACCATTGGAATAATATAATTCTTTTGTATCACCGGCAGCGTTTGAGAATCGGCTGGTAAACTGCACCTGGAAACCGTTTTTTGGATCATCTAATGGGCCGTAATCAAATACTACGGTTAGTGTGTCGGCGTTTGTTCTGCCATCTTGCCATTGGTAAATACCACCATTGGCAACTACTGAACGAGGATGTGGCAAGCCACTGAACCAGTGTACAGTATCAATCTGGTGACTCATCCACTGTCCTGGTATACCCGATGAATAGGGCCAGAAAAGTCTGTATTCCAGGTATTTACGGGCATCAAATGGTTCGTAGGGCCTGTTGATCAGGTAACGTTTCCAATCCACATCCGATTCTTTCAGGTTTTTTACTAGTTCGGGTCTTCTCCAGCGGCCGGGCTGATTTACGTTCCACATCAGCTCCACCATTACAATGTTTCCGAAGTCGCCGGATTTAATGTAATTCTCGGCAGCATGATAATTGGGTCCGCTTCGTCTTTGAGAACCTATTTGCACAATTTTGCCTGACTCTTTTACTGCTTTTAAAACGGCACGGTTGTCGGCCATTGTTTCGGCCAAAGGTTTTTCGGCGTAAATATCGCAACCGGCTTGTACAGCCTCTATGGTATGCGTAGCATGCTGAAAATCAGCCGTACTCATCATTACTGCATCCACACTTTTGCTTGCATATAGCTCATCGTTATTACGGTATGCAGTTACTTTGCTACCTAATTCTTTTTCCAGATAAGCTTTTCCGTCCTCGCGGCGTTTGTTCCAGATATCCGAAACACCCACCATTTCAAAATTCATTTCTTTTTGTAGTTCTTTGAAAGGAGGTACATGAGATGAGCGGTGGCGATCGGAGAAACCTACGCAGGCTACTCGAACACGATCATTCGAACCGATAATTTTAGCATAACTACTCGCCGAAAAACTGCTTGCCACCCCAGCCATTACCGACTTTTTTATAAATTCTCTACGGGTTGAATCCATGATATTTATCTGATTTATTAATTTAAAGTTCTGATTTTTAAGCTTCTGAATTGTACATCCTCTCCATGATCTTGTAATAATATTGGCCCTTTTTCGCCGGCACCAAAGCCATCGTAATGGGCATACTTGCTTCTGGCCACCAATGCTTTGAAAATATTGTCGTTACGGTGATACTCCACCACTTTGAATCCATTTAGCCAGTGTTGAACGGTATTATCTGGCATCACTACGATACGGCCCTGATTCCATTCTCCGATTTTTTTCTGCATCCTTTTATCCACTTTTATAGATGGGATAAGATCATACAAAGACCCGAGTGTTCTGTTTCCTACTACTCCCATTTTTGCATCCGGATGTTTTTCGTCGTCCAATACCTGAAATTCCAATCCGATACCTGATTTTCCTTTTGAGTCCAAAGCCTCGTTGACAAAATATTTAACGCCGGAGTTGGCACCTTCTGACATTTTAAAGTCAAATTTCATTTCAAAAGCAGAATATTGCTCTTTCGTTACAATGTCATTTCCGGTTTCAGAACCATCTGATTTGGAAATATTGATATTACCATCCACCACACTCCATCTTTTACCCGACATTTCTGTTTGGTTTACGGCTCTCCATCCAGTAAAGTCAGATCCATTAAATATTTTAGTAAAACCTTGTGCTTTTTCCTGTGCCGAAATGTCATTGGCAAGCATATTTACCACCAATGTATTGTCGTAAGGACTTGGGCTAAGGTTTTCTGTTTTTATCTTGATATTTTTCCAGCGAATCTGCATCCCTTCTTTCATTTCACCATAGATAGCATGCACTTGTAAAGCGATCAATCCGGATGTTGTCATATCGTCGATTAAATGTGAAACGGGCACACCATTTACCCAGGTACGAATGGTGCTTCCAATGGCTTCAATGCGGTAAGTATTCCAATCATTATGCCTAAAAGCCGCCTTGGCTACTGGGTTTCCTTCCGGCATACAAAGCCATCCACGGCGTGCCTCGTCGTAAATTCCACCAGACCAGGCTCTGTTGGAAGGGTCAATTTCCATTTGGTAACCATGTACGCGGCCATTATTATATTCGGGTAAAGACAAACTCCGGAACTGGATGCCTGAGTTCATTCCTTCATCCACCTTCAGATCCACCTGAAAAATGTAATCGCCGTAATTTTCATTGGTACATAAAAACGAATTTTCTGTCTTGGCTACGGTGGTACCAACGATTTGGCTATCTACTACTTCGTACTTGGCTTTACCGTTTTTTTGATTCCAACCATCCAGGTTTTTGCCGTTAAAAAGCAATTTCCATCCATCTTTTTTCTCTTGAGCGGTAAGCTGTGCTTTTGATAAAAATGAAGTAAGAAGTAGAATCAGAATAAATAGGCTTGAATATTTTTTCATAATTATGGTTTATGCTAAAAAAACAATTAAATATAGGACAAAAGTAATTTCGGATTATCCTGTAGTCTAGTGTAATCCTTCACAATGCTGATATTATTTTAACAAACTTTTACTAATTTTGGGAAAAATACTTCCATTTTAATGAAACCTCAACTCCTAAAGATTTCAACACCCTCTGATTATTCCTTCAATACCTTTGTGCAGGAGGTAGATTTTTTTCCTACACCCTGGCATTATCATCCGGAAATTGAAATTGTTTTTATGAAAAAAAGTACGGGTCAAAAATACATAGGTAGTAGTATTTCGGGTTTTGAACCGGGTGATTTGGTAATGATAGGCTCGTATTTACCCCATTTTTATAAAAATGATGAAGCCTATTTAAACCCAAAATCAAATTTGAAAGCAAGCTCCATTGTCATACATTTTGAAGAGGGTTTTTTGGGAGCGGATTTTTTTAAAAAACCCGAGTGCCTGGAAATAAAAAATATGCTTGACCGCTCACGTAGGGGAATACAGTTTCACAAATCTTTTGCCGATGAGGTAAGCAAAGATTTTAATGAACTTACTTCAAAATCAGGTATTGAGCGATTATTGGCCTTTTTAGATCTGCTCAACAAAATGGGTAGAACAAAAGCCTATGATTACCTGACTTCCGAGCCGATGTATCTGAATAACCAGGTGGATTCTGACCGGATTAAGAAAGTATTTGAATATGTAATACAGAATTTTCAAAAGGAAATAAAACTGGAAGATATCGCCTCACTTGCCAGCATGAGTCAATCAGCCTTTAGCCGGTATTTTAAAAAGCGAACACGAAAAACTTTTAGTACCTTTCTTACGGAAATCAGGATTGAACATGCCTGTAAACTACTTCAACAGGATAAACTGAATGTTTCGGAAATTTCATATGAAAGTGGCTTCAATAACTTATCAAACTTCAACAGGCAGTTTAAATCTATAAAAAAGACCACTCCGCTTACCTATAGGTCCAGGTTTTTGTAATTTGAAAATTTAAGATATCAGATTGTTTAAACATTTTAGCATTGTTAAGGTTAAGATTTAATTAGTTTAATTTTCTAAACCCTTTTTAATCAAAGCGTAAAAATGAGTGCCTATTCTATCAGAGATCTGGAGAATCTTTCGGGTATTAAGGCCCATACTATTCGTATTTGGGAACAGCGGTACAGCATTGTGAAACCCTCCAGAAGCGACACCAATATCAGAACTTACGACGATGAAGATCTGAAACGAATTCTCAACATTTCAGTACTTAAAGATAAGGGTTTCAAAATTTCTAAAATAGCCGGATTGAGCAGCGACGAGCTTTGCGATAAAGTTTTTTCATTATCCGAAGAAAACCTGCAGTATCCCGATCAGATTCACAACCTCACGGTGGCCATGATCGATATGGACGAAGAGCGATTTGAGAAAATAATATCGCAGTGTATACTTCAGTATAATTTTGAAAATACGATGATAAATATCATCTATCCATTTCTTAGTCGCATTGGTACACTCTGGATGACGGGTTCCATTGGCCCGGCACAGGAGCATTTTATCACGCATCTTATACGGCAAAAAATGATTGTGGCTATTGACGGTCAAATTGTGCGACCGAATGAGCATTCGAAAAAATTTGTACTTTATCTGCCTGAAGGAGAGATGCACGAAGTGGGGCTCTTGTTTGCCAATTATATACTTCGGGCCCGTAACCACCGGGTTTTTTATCTGGGTCAAAGTTTACCTTTTGATGACTTGAGTTATGTTTACGAAAACCACCAGCCCGATTATCTTTTTTCTTCTATAACTTCTGTGCCCGGCCCGGATGCGATAAAAGTTTATATTGAAAAGCTGGGTAATAAATTTCCGGATGTTAAAATTTTACTTACCGGGTATCAGGTAGTGGGCCATTTGTATAAAATTCCAGCAAATGTGCAGATCATTAGTAATGTTAATCAATTGATTGAGATTGCAGAATAAAAAAAGGAGAAAGACTTTCGCCCTTCTCCTCGTTTTGAGTGATTAGAAATTTAATAACTCAATTTTTTAACCGGCTTCATTGTACTCAAAGTAACCTTCTTGCTGTCTTCAAGACCATTTTTAGAACTTACTTTGATTACATATTGACCATCAGATAAATTATTGATGTCAAAGTTAATTCTGGCTTTCGTATTTCTTTTATTAAGTTTTGAAGACGCCATCTCATTCCCAAAATTATCCGAAATACTTACTTTCAAATCTTCTCCACTGTTGTTTTCAAAAAATGTTTTGATTTTACCGTGTACGTAATCGAAATAAAGATTCATTTTCACATCATTTTCTTTGACCGGGTTTGGCTCAGCGGCCATGGTAAATGAAGAGCTTAATAGAACAAATGCAGCAACTTTTAATAGATTTTTCATACTAGTAATTTTTAAATTTTAAATAATAGCTTTTAATAAATATGGAAGTTTGTTTTCGTTTCCATGTCACAAAGATGCAGGACATATAGTACTATGTAATGCATAATAGTATGTTTGGCACTATAACTTTATGAGTGGTATTTTTTATATTTTAATTGAATCAGAGAAAGAAGAAAACTGATTAAGTGGTATAAAATTTGAGTAGCATTAATTTCACATTAAACAAAACACGACATGCAAAAAGTACTCACAATTTTAATTACTGCATTCTTTTTTACCGCTTGCTAGCTTTTAATCGTTTCAATAAACCCTGAAAACTAAGGAGACTATTTGGTAGATTTTCAATTAGTAAAAGCAGATGATGGAGCCAAAGTGATGGATATCAGCGACCAAGATTATGTATTTGTAAGTGAAGCAGCTGACTCAAAAAGCATTGTTATCAGTACGTTCACAGATGAAAATGGTAGAACAATACCTTTAGAAGTTAGTAGGAGAGGATTTTCTTCAGTACACATTTATATTAGTAATAGAAATAAATACTCAACAAAAATTAAGGGATCGATTAAAGATCAGAAATTAGAATTTAAACAAATTACAACTCTTAAGACCGACGTCAAAACAGAAGAGATTACATTAAGTGTTAATGGTTCAAAATTAACTCAGGCAACTGGTACAAAAAGTACTCAATTCTTACCCGAAAGGCTGTTGAATATTAAGAATTAAAAATATTTAATACTTTATTCAAAAAATTTATACTGTGAGTTGAGTTTTCAACTCACCCCAGCCCCACTCCAAACCTGCTTATTGGGCTGTAAAAGTGCCAGTGAACCATCAGCATCTTCGGCCATCAGAATCATCCCTTGCGACTCGATTCCCATCATTTTACGGGGTGCCAGATTGGCCACAAAAGTTACTTGCTTACCCAGCATTTCTTCCGGTTTGTAGTGTTCGGCTATTCCACTTAGTATGGTGCGTTTTTCCATACCGTCGTCAATCAGAAATTTCAGTAATTTCTTGCTTTTGGGCATCGCTTCTGCTTCCAGAATAGTACCCACACGGATATCTAATTTCGCAAAATCATCAAACTGAATTTCCGGTTTTAGTTCCGGTACTTTTTTGCTTTCCAGCTCATTCATTTTTTTGGTGTCGAGTAATTTTTGTACTTGAGCCTCTACAGTAGCATCTTCTATTTTTTCAAAAAGCAGACCGTCCGCTTGTATTTTGGTGCCTACAGGTAGCAGTCCCGGTTTTCCGGCATCTCGCCATTCCGGTTTTCCGGTATCTCCCGCCAGCTTCCATTCTTTCAGGTTGAGTTGCTTGTATAATTTCTCAGCCGTAAATGGTAGAAAAGGCTCGCATACTATCGCCAAAGTCGCCGAAATTTGAGCCGCCACGTACATGATGGTTTTTACCCTTTCTTCATCCGTTTTTATGGCTTTCCAGGGTTCAGTATCGGCGAGGTATTTATTTCCCAAGCGGGCCACCTCAATCATTCCTGCCAAGGCTTCTCTAAACTTAAAGTTTTTCAAAGAATCCGAAATATCGCACGGCAATTGTGCCAGGGCAGCGATTGCATTTTTATCTATTTCTTGTAATTCACCGGCTTCCGGTACTATTCCTTCGTAATACTTCTCGGTGAGCACCAAAGTACGGTTTATAAAATTGCCAAAAATACCTACCAGCTCCGAGTTGTTTTTGGTTTGAAAGTCTTTCCATGTAAAATCATTGTCTTTGGTTTCAGGAGCATTGGCCATTAGGGCAAATCGCAAGACATCCTGCTTTCCGGGAAACTCTTCCAGGTATTCATGCAGCCACACAGCCCAGTTTCTGGAAGTAGAAATCTTGTCATTTTCCAGGTTCATAAATTCATTGGCAGGCACATTATCTGCCAGTACAAAACTGCCTTCGGCCATGAGCATTGCCGGGAAAATGATGCAGTGAAATACGATATTATCCTTGCCTATAAAGTGCACCAGATTGGTGTTTTCTTTATCCCGCCAGTAATCTTCCCAGTTTTTACCCACTTGAGCTGCCCACTCTTTGGTCATGGATATGTACCCGATAGGAGCGTCAAACCACACATAGAGCACTTTTCCTTCGGCGTCTTCCAGCGGCACTTTTACGCCCCAATCCAGGTCGCGGGTCATGGCTCGCGGTTGCAGGCCTTGCTTAAGCCAGCTTTGGCACTGACCCATCACGTTGGTTTTCCACTCTTTGTGGCTGTTTACATATTCTTCAATCTGAGGCTGCATTCTGTCGAGTGGCAGGTACCAGTTTTTGGTTTCTTTCATAACCGGCTTGGCACCCGAAATGGTAGACTGCGGATTGATAAGTTCTGTTGGTGAAAGTGCCGATCCGCATTTTTCGCACTGATCGCCATAAGCACCCGGATTGTGGCAAACCGGGCATTCGCCAATTATGTACCTATCGGCCAAAAATTGTTGAGCCGTTTCGTCAAAATATTGCTCGGTTACCACCTCATCGAAATAACCTTTATCAAACATCGTCGTAAAAAACTCCTGTGAAGTTTCGTGATGAACCTGATTCGACGTACGCGAATAAATATCAAAAGAAATACCGAATTGCTCAAAAGAATCTTTGATGATTTTGTAGTATTTATCAACCACTTCCTGCGGGGTAATTCCCTCTTTTTTGGCTTTTATGGTAATCGGCACACCGTGCTCGTCGGTTCCGCTTATAAAGGCCACATCTTTGCCTTTCATACGCAGGTATCGCACATATACATCGGCAGGTAAATAACAACCGGCCAGGTGACCGATGTGAATGGGGCCATTGGCATAAATAAGGGCGGCAGTAACGGTATATCTTTTCGGATTTTTGCTCATTTTCTGGACTTAAACGCTATATTTTCTTTAATTCTGAAATTGACTGCAATTTAGGATAAAAAAATGGCAGGCAGAATAAATAGAACCTATCGAAATAAAAGTATTAACCGATAAGTCTGAATTTAACTGGAATGAAATAGCCAGTAATTTCACTTATGCTTACTTTTGTATAAACAGAACCCTCCGAAATGAAAAAACTTCTATTTCTATTATTTTCTCCCGCTCTATTATTTGCCCAGCAAGCACCCATGAAATTGTGGTACGATAAGCCGGCCAATCATTTTGAAGAAGCTTTGGTATTGGGAAATGGGAAAATAGGAGCCACCGTTTTTGGTGGAGCGAAACAAGATAAAATATACCTGAACGACATTACCCTTTGGACCGGCGAACCCGTAAACGCAAATAGGAATCCGGAGGTACATACTTTTTTACCTTTAGTAAGAGAAGCTCTTAAAAATGAAAATTATAAACTGGCAGACTCTTTAATTAAAAATCTTCAGGGAAAATTTTCTGAATCTTTTGCTCCATTAGGTACACTCATGCTTGATTTTGAAAATGTTTCGGAAGAAAACTATTATCGGGAATTAAGTCTGGACGAAGCAATTGTACGGGTTAATTCAGGACAAACAGGTAATAAAATCTCCAAAGAATACCTGACTTCATTTCCAGATCAAATATTTGCCATAAGGTTGAAAAGTGAGCAAAAAGGAGGGCTTAATTTTACTTTAAATTTTGAAAGTCAGCTCAAATTTGAAAAGAAACTGACTGGAGATTTCATGGAAATTCATGGCCGGGCACCCCTTAAAGCAGACCCGAATTACGTTAGAAACGATATAGACCCGGTGGTTTTTGAAGCTAACCGGGGAACCCGCTTTTCCACAATATTAAAAATTCTCGAACTGGATGGGGGCCTGGTTAGTGTGGAAAATGGAAGATTAAGGCTTTCAAATGCTAATGAAGCGACCATTTTGGTAAGTATTGCCACAAGCTTTAATGGTTTTAACAAAAATCCGGAAACAGATGGAAGAGATAATAAAACTATAGCCCGGACGCAGTTGAGCAATGCAGAAAATAAGACTTTCGAAGAAGTCAAAACGAGTCATTTGGCAGACTATAAAACGTATTTTGATCGGGTAAAGTTGAATTTAGGAAAATCAAAAGAGCATTTGCCTACCGATCTTCGTTTGAGAAAATATGCCGATGGTGCCCTTGATCCGTATTTAGAAACCCTTTATTTTCAATACGGCAGATATCTGTTGATCAGCAGCTCGCGTACAGAAGGCGTGCCTGCCAATTTACAAGGTCTTTGGAATCCTTATATGCGTCCTCCATGGAGTAGCAATTATACCATGAATATCAATGCCGAAGAAAATTACTGGCTGGCGGAAAATACCAATTTGAGTGAAATGCATCTGCCCTTTCTGAGCTTTTTGGGGAATTTGGAAAAAACCGGTAGAATTTCAGCCAAAACTTTCTATAACGCCAATGGTTGGAACTGTGCACATAATTCCGATATCTGGGCAATGACAAATCCTGTAGGGAATTTCGGAAGCGGCGATCCCAATTGGGCAAACTGGGCCATGGGCGGCACTTGGGCAAGTGCACATTTGTATGAACATTACTTGTACACGGGAGATAAAGAATGGCTTAAAAACTATGCGTATCCATTGATGAAAGGAGCCGCCGAATTTTGCCTGGATATGCTGGTGGAAGGCCCTGATGGAACATTAGTTACTTCACCATCCACCTCGCCGGAGAATATTTACATTACCCCAACAGGCTATAAAGGAGCCACACTTTATGGTGCCACGGCCGATCTGGCCATGATAAAAGAATTATTCAAGGATTTGATCAAAACTACCGAAATTGTGAATGGCAACATCGAATTTAAGAATAAGATTGAAGCCGCATTATTCAATTTACAACCCTATCAGATAGGCAAAAAAGGCAATTTGCAAGAGTGGTATTACGATTGGGAAGATGCCGAGCCGCAGCACAGGCATCAATCGCACCTGTATGGTTTGTTTCCGGGTACACACATATCGGTAAAAGAAACACCAAAATTGGCTGAAGCTTGTAAGACTACCTTAGAAATAAAAGGAGACGAAACCACCGGGTGGAGCAAAGGCTGGCGAATTAATCTTTGGGCCCGATTGCAAGATGGCAATCATGCCTATAAAATGTATCGGGAGTTGCTCAAATATGTAGAGCCGGACGCCATCCGACCTAAAGGAAAGGGTGGGGGAGGCACTTACCCGAATTTGTTTGACGCACACCCCCCTTTTCAGATCGATGGTAATTTTGGTGGTGCGGCTGCAGTCGCTGAAATGCTTTTACAATCTGACGAAGAAAATATTTACCTGCTACCAGCACTTCCAGATGTGTGGAAAAGTGGAAGTGTAAAAGGATTGAAAGCCCGCGGCGGATACGAAGTGGATTTGGTATGGAAAAAGGGGCATTTGAAAACTGTTAAAATAACTTCTATTTTGGGAGGAAACCCAACCCTAAACTTTAAAAATCAGTCTAAACTAATACAACTGAAACCTGATGAAACTGTTTTGCTAAAAAGTTTAAAATGAGTAAGTTACTACCTTTTTTATTATTTTATCAGTTATCGTGTTTCGCTCAAACGATTACCCGAGGCCCCTACCTCCAAATGGGCGGTGAAGATCGTATCCAAGTCAGGTGGCAAACAGATCAGGCAATTGAAACACACATTAAATTTGGCACCGATCAAAATAATCTGACTGGTGAAATATCTGATCCAAATTTAGCTTTAGACCATTACATTACTTTATCAAACCTGATATCAAATACCAAATATTTTTATGCTATTTATAATGGTAATACGCTATTGGAAGGTAACGGGCAGAACTTTTTTGTTACTCACCCAACTATCGGAAGTAGTCAAAAAATAAGAATATGGGCCACGGGTGATTGTGGTACAGGCACACCCAATCAGATAGCTGTTATCAACCAAATGGAGGCATATCTGGGGAATAATTACCTGGATGCCTGGCTTTTATTAGGAGATAATGCCTATTATTATGGCGACGATTCTGATTACCAACTTCGTTTTTTTGACCCTTATCAAAGTCATCGCTTGATGAAGCAAACAGCCATTTATCCTTCACCAGGGAATCACGATTATGCAAATCATCCCGACAGGCAATTGGATCATTATGTTGCATATTACGATATTTTCGATGTACCTGTTAATGGTGAAATTGGTGGAGTGCCCTCAGGCACCGAGCATTATTATTCTTACGATATTGGTAATATACACTTGGTAAGTATCGACTCGTATGGAAAAGACGGTACTCCAACTCAGGTTAGGCTCTCTGATAGTACAAACAGCCCGCAAATTGCTTGGTTAAAACAAGATTTAGCAGCTAATACCAAAGACTGGACTATTCTATATTGGCATCATCCGCCGTATACCATGGGATCACATAACTCCGATACCGAGCCGGAGCTTAGGTATATACGGGAGCAGGTGGTACCCATTTTGGATAAATTCAATGTAGATTTGGTGTTAAACGGTCACTCACACACGTATGAGAGATCAAAGCCAATGAAGTACCATTATGGACTTGAAAACACCTATAATCCATCGGTTCATTCACTTTCATCTTCCTCTGGTAAATACGATGGAAGTACGGACTCTTGTCCGTATTTAAGAAGTGACCAATCAAAAGAAGATGGAATAATTTACATGGTTGCAGGCTCGGCAGGGTGGGCAACTACTATTCAATCTGCCTATCCACACGATGCCATGTACTATTCAAATTATACCAATGCAGGATCGACCCTGTTAGAAATAAATGGCGATACACTAAAGGCAATCTGGTTGACAGAAAACGGGCTTATAGCCGATCATTTTACCATGCTGAAACACGTGAAATTGATAGATAGCCTGGTTGTATTACCGCCAAATCCTGCCTCAGTAATTTTAGAAGCGGGCCCAAAATTTGGATATAATTGGGAAAGAGATAATTCGAATTTGCGAACTATAAATATAGCAAATCCGCAAAATAATCAGGTTTTTCATGTTACCGATTCTTATGGATGCCTACCAGATAAATTCACCATTTCAACTTCGCAAGATTGTGTTCAATCCAAAACACTAACTGGTTTGATAGAAAGTTCTTCCAATTTGGACATCAGTGCTTCCCAAACAATTACAGGGAAAAATATATTAAGTGAAGGGGCAACAATGATATACAGTGCCGGAAATAATATAGTATTAGAGCCCGGCTTTCGAGCTGATCAAGGTTCTGTATTCAGAACAAATTTGATTGGTTGCGGAGGGGGTTAAATCAAAATTTACTTTTACCAGCTTCTAAAAATTCCGCAAAATCTTCTGCCGAAGAATAGCCAATAGGATCCATCAATGCATTTCCCTTAGAGTCTACTACGGCGTAGTAAGGTTGGGCATTGTTATTAAACTTGGTGATTTCTAAATCCATGTTTTTACCACCGATGGTAGTTTTAAGCTCATTATCATAGCTCGATACATAATGCTTTTCTTTAGGCAATTCTGCTTTATCGTCAACATATAGCGAAGCAATCACATAATCTTTTTTCAGCTTGTTTAAAACTTCAGTTTTTGGCCAAACAAACTCTTCCATTTTGCGGCAATTGGCACAAGCATAACCGGTAAAATCAATCAAAACGGGTTTTCCAACTTTAGCAGAATAGGCCAATGCATCATCAATGTCTTTGAAACCAACAAGTCCATGAGGCAGGTTTTTCATGCCAATTTCCAGATTGACAGGGGTGTTCAGATTTACCTCTTCATTTTTTGGAGGTAAAATCCCGGATAGGGCACTCAAACTTTTTCCGGTAACACCGGGTACCATATAGGATGCGAATCCTATAAAAATAGCCGAAAAGAATACCCTTTGCCAGGAAATTTTATTGACTTTATCGTCTTTAGAAAATCGAATAAAACCAAGTATATAAAGTCCGGCTAAAACAAAAATCAGTACCCAAATAAGGATAAAGATATTTCTGTGCAGCAGATTCCAGTGGTATGCCAAATCAATATTACTCAGGAATTTAAGTGCTAAAGCAAACTCCATAAACCCGAAAACTACTTTCAATTCATTCAGCCATCCGCCTGATTTTGGTAAATTTTTAAGCCATTGCGGGAACATCGCCAGAGAAGTAAATACCAAGGCAAAAGGAAAACCAAATGCCAGCATACCATACAAAGGTCGCCAAACTTCGCCCTGAGCTGAAAGTATAAGGAGAGAACCCACAAAAGGTACAGTACATGAAAAGGATACAACTACCAGGGTAAGAGCCATAAAGAAAATGCCAACCAGCCCACCTTTGTCGGACAAACGGTCAATTTTATTGACAGCTTCGTGTGGCAAAACGATCTCGAAAGCACCCATTAAAGAGATTCCAAAAAGAATAAATATGATGAAAAAGATCAGGTTCGGAATCCAGTGTGTACTGATGAAGTTAAGAAACGGAGCCCCAAAAGCCATGGTAACCAATCCCATCAAAGCGAAAATAGCCATAATGGAAATGCCATAGAAAAATGATTTTCCTTTACCATTACTTTGTTTGGTAAAAAAACTTACCGTCATGGGCATGATCGGGTAAATACACGGCATAAATATCGAAGCAAAGCCAGCTCCCAATGCCAGCAGTAAAAATTTTAACAACGAAGTGGAAGACTCTTTCCCATTATTATTGGTGATAGGACCGGTATTCCTTTCCGCTGGATTCTGTTGAATAACACCAGTTTTAGCTTCAGCAGCAGCAAGCTCAGTTGCTGTCTCATTTCCCTGAGTTTCGCCTGCAGAATTATTATCAGTATTTTCTAAAACTTTTGCCTCCGCTACTTTTGTATCTTTTTCAGTAATGGTGGTGGGTTCTGTTGCTGAGGAGGCAATGGCTTTTACATTAAAACTAAACTTGTCGGTTCCATTTACGCAGCGTCCGTCTACATCGGTACAGGTTTGCCATTCTACCGACCCGGTAATTTTTGGATCAGGCTTTAATATTTTTATTTTTTGCAAAAACTGGCCATTTTTCTCAAAAAAAGTAACATCTCCTCCCCATAATTCATCAAATTTCTTAATTGGATTTACAGGTTTTATTTTTCCAATAAGTTGATAAGAATCATTGGGTGTAAAAGTCATCGAAGTTACGATTGGCCCCAAATCCGGATCAAAATCGGAAGAATACAAGTGCCAGTCTTTATCTATCCTGGCATTGAATTGTAAGGTGACTTCTTCGCCTACTTTTACCTCTTTTTTATCGGTAGTGAAACTCCAACTGGCGGGTTTTAATATTTGTGCCTGAGAAAAGTTAACAAAAAGTATTAAGGCGAAAAGTGGTTTCAGGAAATTTTTCATTGCGTATTTTATGTATTCCAAATAACGTATTCACAACGCCAAACGTTGCATAAGTATTTTACACAAACAAAAATAACAATTTGCTTGCCAGTAATTTAGATTCATAGCTCAGACACGAAAAAAGGAAGACCAAGGCCTTCCTCTTTTGATATTTTGAGTAGTTTTTTAAGCTTCTGCTTCTAAAACTTCAATTTTTTGAATTTTATCGCCTTGTTTAATTTCATCAATAACGTCCAGGCCATCAATCACTTTACCAAAGCAGGTGTGATTGCGATCCAAGTGAGCCGTATTATCACGGCTGTGACAGATAAAAAATTGCGAGCCACCCGTATCGCGACCTCTGTGAGCCATCGAGAGTACGCCTCTGTCGTGATATTGATTATCACCATCCAATTCACAAGGAATGGAATATCCGGGTCCACCGCCGCCAGTACCACTAGGATCGCCACCCTGAATCACAAAATTTGGTATTACACGATGAAAAGTTACGCCGTCGTAATAGCCTTCTTTCGAAAGCTTAATAAAATTTGCAACTGCAAGTGGAGCATCCTTGTCATAGAATTCTATGGTCATGGTACCCTTTTCGGTTATCATTTTTGCTTTAGTCATTTCTTTAGTTTTGTTCTGAAGGCAAAATTAAGGATTTATTCATGAAGGTATATTGGAAGAGGTAAGAGTTTGGGTAAAAAATCACGAAACAAATTGAATGCCTTCGGGCTTCGAGCTAAATCAAGGGATTATTTTGGATAATAATTTGCTATTCAAGTATGTAGTTTTATTTCTTTCTCCTATTTCCTTTCTCCTTGTACCTTTCTCCGTTTCCCCTTTCCAGAAAAAAAGAACTCGACAATTACAATCTTACTTTTTCACAATAATAAACTCCACCCTTCTGTTTTTGGCCTGGCCTTCGGTGGTGTTATTGGGTGCTATGGGTTTGCTTTCGCCAAAGCCTACACTTTGTACCCTCTTGATATCTATGGCTTTTGAAACCATATAATCCCTAACCGAGTTTGCCCGCTCCTGCGACAGTTTTAAGTTCGCTTCTGCCGTACCCACATTATCGGTATGCCCCCTTACTTCAATAATCATATTGGGGTTTAACTTCATTACATCAATAAGTCTGTTTAGTTCTGGAAAAGATTCTTCTTCCAGCGTAGCCTTTCCGAATTGGAAGAAAATATTGCTAAGAGGAACTGAAACACCAGCCTGAATAGGAGCCAGTTGCAGGTCTTCGCCTTTTATATCTTTAAATTCTCCAATATTGGTCAAATCTATGGTTTTCCCGATAGCAATAAAGTCCTTAGCTTCGGCCCTAACGGTATATCGGCTACCATAAGGAAGTACAATTTTATATTCACCTGTAGTTGGATTGGTATTAGCCACACCAATTTCTTCCCCTTCGGGAAATGTTTCATAAATAATTCGTGCCTCAATGGGTCTTCCGGATTTTGTATCCAACACTTTCCCACTTAGCATCACCACGGGATTGGGGTTGGTTAAATCTTCCGGTTTGTCGGTTTCTGCTTTTGGTTTATTTGTTTGGGCAACATCCGCTCCGGGCAAAGAAGCCACCACCGGTTCTTTTGTATTATTTTCTCTTAGTTTAAATCGGATTATATCTCCTTTTCCTAAAGTATTATTACGAGTGGTTAAATAGGCATATTCACCTGTAGCTGTTACCGAATAGTAAAAATCATCTTCTTTTGAATTAATTTTATCTCCCAGATTTACCGGTTTCGACCAGCTATTCCAGCCTTTACCTTTTCTTTTGCTCACCCAGATGTCTATACCACCTATGCCACCTTTTCGGTCCGAGGCAAAATAGAGGGTGGTATTATCTGAGGCCAAAAAAGGTGTGGATTCTATATCGCCGGAGTTAATATCCGGGCCTAAACTTTCTGGTTTCGACCATTTTCCAGCTTTATCGAGCAGACTTACATAAAGATCGTCTTCTTTTCCGTTTTTCTTTTCTGAAAAAGACATAATTAAAACTTTCCCATTATTGGAAAGGTATGCCGAAAGAAATTGCCCTTTGCACATCGCGTCCAGTTTCGGAATATCCAGTTTTTCGGGCTGTGTCCATCCCGTTTTTGTTTTACTACAGATAGAAATTCCGACTTCATTTTGTTTTCGACCGTTTGCAAATACACCACGTATGAGGGCTTTATTACCATCGGGCGTTATACTAAAAAGATCATTGAATTTATCTTTATTAATCGTATTGGGCATTTTTCTGGCAACCGACCACCGGCCATCGGAGCGATAATCTGAAAACCAAACGTCAATACTGCCATTTTTGCCAAAATTATTGGAAGGGTGGCTTTCTCGCACAAAAAAAAGAGTCTCTCCATCCGGGGAAATCAGGGGGTGAATTTCATTATACTCAGTATTGATAGCAGATCCAAGCTTTTCCAGCGTTTGCGAAAAAGTTGATTTTGTGGATATTATTCCCAAAAGCAGAGCCAAAACTATTTTTCCTCTCATAAGGTGTATTTGGTACAAAAGATAAATTCTTTAACGAATCTCGTCCAACTTAAATTATAAAGCAGATGTATCGTGCCGAATTTAAGTCAAACTTTTTGCCAAAACTAATGAGAATAAGATTTTACTGTGTCGATAAAGCACCTTACACTATCTGGATTGGTATCAGGATAAACACCATGGCCCAGATTTGCTATGTGTTTGGTGCTTCCAAATTCCTTTAGCATGGTTTTGGTTTCCGATACAATTTTTGAGAAATCACTATATAAAACGCATGGATCCATATTGCCTTGCAAAGTTTTATTTGGAATTAGCTTTCTCGATTCTGAAATATCCATATTCCAGTCCAGCCCAACCACATCACAATTAAGTTTCCCAATTTCTTCCCGGGCGAAGAATGCTCCTTTGGCAAAAATGGTTTTGGGAGCTTCATCTATGGCATCTACTATTTTTTTCAAATAGGGCAGGGAAAAATCGCGGTATTGCTGAGGGGAAAGTATTCCTGCCCAACTATCAAAGATTTGAACCAAATCGGCACCGTGTTTAATCTGAGCTTTTAAATACAAAATTGTATTTTCGGTGATTTTATCTAAAAGCAAATGAGCCAGTTCCGGATGTTGAAACATCATTTTCTTGGCTTTGGAGAAGGTTTTTGAACCTTTCCCTTCTATCATATAACAGAAAATAGTAAATGGTGCTCCGGCAAATCCTATAAGAGGTACACGCCCCGCCAATTCTTTTTTTACAATATCGATAGCTTCCAGTACATAGCTCAATTGGTCTTCCGGATCGGCAAGTACCAGTTTCAGAATATCGTCTTTAGTTTCAATTACTTTTGGAAAAACAGGTCCTTTAGCTTCCACCATTTCATAGGGCAGGCCCATGGCTTCCGGTATGACCAGAATATCAGAAAATATAATTGCCGCATCCACGCCCAGAATATCCACCGGTTGTATGGTGACTTCTGCTGCCAATTCCGGAGTTTTGGCGAGAGTGATAAAATTTCCGGCTTTCTCACGTACTTCGCGATACTCTTTTAATATTCTACCCGCCTGACGCATAAGCCATACGGGAGTTCTTTCTGTTTTTTCGCCTCTGGCAGCTCTAAGAAAAAGGTCGTTTTTTATTTCCATCTTGCAAAACTAACGTCAAAAAATGGATATGGGATTATCTTAAAAATAAAAAAGCCGATTGAATCTTTCAACCGGCCTTTAAGAACTGTTTTTACTAATATTTTATTTACCAAAAGCAATATTATTTTCCGTTAGATTAGGATAAAGATTGTTTTCAGATTGTATTTTTTTTAATTCAATTTGTAAATAATTTGGAGGATAAAATCCTTTTAATTGTTCTTTTTTGTTTCCCCTTTTATCGGCAATCAATAAAGAAGGGAAAGCATCCACATCGTATTTTTCCGCAATTTCCATCCCATCGAAAGTATCAATATTGATGCGATAAACCAGAAAATTTGAATTTACATAAGTCGCAAGTCCGCTATTATTAAATGTTTCGGAATCCATTTTTTTACATGGGCCACACCACGATGCCCAAAAATCTAGTAGTACAGGTTTATCCTGTTTTCGAGCTTCTCGTAGGAAGTTATCAAACGATCCTTCATAGAAATTCACATTCGCATTATCTTTTGGCTGTATTACAAAAGAAAACAGCGAAGCAGATAAGATGATAAGAGTTAAAATTTTAGATTTCATTTTTTTAGCACTTTTATGGGTATTACGATACAAATATGTCCAAAATCGTGCCAATATGCAAATATCACATTATAAGTGAAGTACAGTGTTAATTTATCCCTTAAATAATATAATGAGATGGAAATTTAAAAAAAAACTTAACCATCTTATGAAAGATGATTCTGCATGAAATGTTGTGTGCGGATTTAGAGAGTGGCAAAGTTAACATCTGTCAAGTTATTGCCACTTGATCTAAATCAATTTCGTATTTTTTTTATCCTTTTGCCGAATTAGCCCTAACCCGGCTTAATGTCTCTGGTGTAGGCCCAAGAAAGGAAGCAATGTATTTCAACGGAGCCCGCTGATAAATTTCAGGAAATTTTTCAAGGAAGAGATCATGTCGGTCTTTGGCACTCATCATTCTGAGAGATCGCACGCGTTCGTCGTACATGACCAGATAGGATTCGGTAAGTAACTTGCCTATATAATTGGCCTAAGGAAATTTGTTGTAAATCCTTTGTATTCCTGATTAGGTAATAGATGTCATCTCAGATTCTTCTAAAATCTTAACTTCTTCAACAGAGGGTGATTGAGCAATAAAGCTATGTGGAATATAAACAAAATTAAACTCATTAATAATTCAGGATGTAACTTCAGTGCTACTCTTTCCTTCAGTTTTATAATAATAAGAACGTACCATCCCTTTTTAGATGAAAAATAACTTATCGTTTATTTTGTTCCGCTTTATTATTTTTTCTCCAACTTTGAAATAATGTTTTTCCAATTCACTTAGAATTTCCATCAATTTCTTCAGAAATTGGATAAATGGCCTTAACAGCACCGATAAAAAAGTCAAACATGTATTATTAAATTAAATGGAAAATTGACCTACATCAATTAATTCATGAAATTATTAATTAATTTGGAATAAAGCTGAAATTACCTGGCCAAAATCATTTGGAATAATTAACAAATGCAACCATTACTGTTTCAAAATGCATCTATATAATGAAATTTACTTCTAATGACTAAAGTTGTCTCCTTGTTTGTTGAAGAATATGAACTTGCCCGTGCCATAAAACAAGGTGATCAAAAAGCTTTGAAGTTTTTTTATGAAAAATATTCTGGAAAAATGCTGGCAATATGTATGAGATATTTATCGGATAGAATGCTTGCTGAAGATGTGATGATAGAGGCATTTATGAAAATATTTGATAAAATCGGGCAGTTTAGTTTTCAGGGTAGTTTTGAAGGTTGGGTAAAGCGAATAATGGTTAACGAATCTTTGATGAAACTCAGATCAATGAAAATGTTAGAACTTGATATTGAATCACAAAATATTCAGCTTCCAAGCACATCAATGAATGATTCGTTGGCGGAAAAGGAAATATTAGCTATGATAATGGACTTACCGGCAGGTTATCGCACGGTTTTTAATTTATATGCTATTGAAGGTTTTTCTCATGCCGAGATTGCAGAAAAGCTAGGGATAAGTGAAGGTACATCTAAATCCCAACTTAGCAGGGCCAGGGCGATTTTGCAAAGTAGAATTAATGAAAGTGAAAAAGGAATCAAACAAAATTTTGATTAAATGAACCGGGAAATGAACAAGAATAATGTGGATAGATTTTTCGCATCAGGTTTAAGTAATCTGGAAGTATCTCCTTCCTCCAATACTGATGCAAGGTTTAATGCTCTTTTAGAAAAAAGGAAGTCGGGCCGCGGTGCAATTATTAATTTTGTAAGATATTTTTCTGCGGCAGCCTCGGTAATTTTTGTTTTTGGTATGGGGTTTTATTTTCACCAGGCAAATAACAATTCTAAGACTTTAAATGTGGCCTCGGTTTCTGATAATTTGAATTTACCAAAACCTTTGGAAAATGAATCGGAAGTATTAAACTCTATTAAAGAAGAACAGATCATTGCATTAAATTCTAAACAATCATTTGTTGACAATTCTGCAAATAAAAAACTTCCAGTAATATCAAAGGGTAATGTTCTTTCTCCGCATAATGATATTAGTCCAGAATCTCTTAAAACAGAATCTGCTTTACCCGCCAAAAAAGCTTCTGGCGTTTATGAAACAGACGAGCAGATTCCTGACGGCCTTACTTTAGCATTACAAAATGCAGAAACCAAAAGAAATCAAAGGATACGTGAGGATAAAGAAGATAGGCTGTTTAGAAAAGATGTAGGGGAAACATTAATTGTGATTTCTTCGGAAAAAAACCCAAATGAAGAACGAATTCATTTACCTGAATTAAATGAAGATTCGCCGATTACTTTAACAGAAGCACGAGCACTTGGGGAAATTAAAAAAGAAAATAATAAAGGAGTTTTGGCTAAAGTATTTTATCAGATAAGGAGCCTGAAACATGGGGAGAAACCTGATAGGGACTTTTCTGAGTCCGTTTCCAGAAATACATTGCATTTTTCCGATGATGGTTTTATCGGTAATGAGGCGAAAGAAATGAAGGAAAGGTTTAATTGGATTAAAGATAAGATTTCTAAAAATTGAACTTATGAAAGTTACATTGTTTTTGATTTTTACCATATTTTCGACTTCCTTGGGCTTTGCCAACTACCTCGCAGATACCACTATAGTGGAGTTTACAGACAAACAAATAAACAAAAAGATAACTGTTCATACCTCCGGAGATAAAGAGATTGAATTGCCCTTATCATTAGACCTCAATAGTATTTTGATAAACCTTGGAATTGATTCCAATGACAGAGAAAAAACTTTAGTATTAATAAGTTCTGGATCTGGAAAAAAAGACACCATACTTTTAATAAATCGTGATGGGCAACGGATAAAAATAATTGCCAGAGATATGTTTAAAAAGGCAAATTCGGATAGTTTAAAAACTACAAATGAAGCGGATTTAAATGCATGGAACCAAAATACTCAGGGATCTTTTGAAAAAAAAGAACCTGAAAAACCTGCGATAGAAAAGCCAAAGAGATTTTTCTCTAAAAGTGATTTTGGGTTTTATTTAGGTTTAAATAATTGGACTAATTCTTCTCTTCCTAATAGTCAGAATTATAACCTTAGAACCTGGAAATCGAGATTTGTAGCTCTATCATTTAGAAAAAATGTCACATTATTATTTGGTGAAAAATCAGACCTTGCTTTTAGTTACGGGCCTGAAATTTCCTGGAATAATTTTATGTTTGAAAACAGTAATATTCCATTCGTAGTGAATAATCAGCTTACGGTAAAAAATGCCAGTTACATTACTCAAAAATCAAAATTAGTTATACCATCTGTTAATTTTCCTGTCCTATTTAATATTGGTTTGCAAGAGAGTAAAATGAAGCTTGGAGTAGGCGCATACGCCGGATACCGGTTAGGTTCTTATACAAAAACAAAGGACCTTGACAATAACAAGTTTAAAACTAAGGATGACTTTGGATTAAATAATTTTATCTATGGTCTTACCGGAGAATTGGGAAGAAAAAACGGACTTACAATTTTTATCCGTTATAACTTGAATGATGTATTTAAATCTGATCAAATTAATACCACTGGAATTCAAGCTTTTTCATTTGGTTTAAGAATTTAAAAGTTCAATTCGAATTGAATAATAGGGTGGGATTAAATTTTTAGGCCAACCCTTTTTGTTTTTTTTTGAATTTTGAAATAAAATAGAATTTATTTAAATCGGGAAATTCTTATAATTTTTTAAATGAAATTGGGATACAAAATTCAGGGCATATTTTGAGTTTTAATCCGGCATCGATATTTAAGTTTTCAATTAATTCATGCACACTGGTATCAATCGAAATTATTTTTGATATTCCCAAATGATTGAAATCACTATTAATCATGTCTTCGCCCGGATTAATGACTTTTGTTGATAATTCCATTGAAGTTGGGATAGTTGAATATTTTATTTTGACAACATAATTCCCGGTAGAAATACCTTCAAATAGATATTTACCATTTATATCGGTTGTGTCTTTTGCAATAATACCAGGTATTATTTGACCCAATTCATTAACGCTGCAAAGCTCCAATATTACGCCATATATACCTGTCTCATCAGTATCTTGTAATCCGTTTTATTACCACCTAACCATACGTAGTCACCAATTTTGCCAATATCGCAATTGCTAATGGTTACGGAAACAGTATCGCTGAAACCATCATATTTGTAAATTCATATTTTCCGGCAATTGATAGGTTTTGTACTAATCCATTGATATCTGGTGCACAAGAATTCAGATTATATGGTCCAAAGCTCCAGTTTCCTCCAACAGGGCTACCGGATAACTGAATGTTACCGGGCCCGGCAAAGAAAAATTGATCATTTCCGGCATTTGCAGGCTCTTTAACTAGAATGGTAATGGTATCAGAACAGTTATTTATGGAATATATAAATTGGTAGAATCCTTTGATAGATAATTCACTTGCCAAATTTTCAGAATTAATCGTGGCATTAGCCGGATTTCCCGACAATTACTGCCAAGTACCCCCGACAGGATTTGGGATTAATTGTATATTCCCCGTAGGAAGAAAGATACACATATCTGCATCTGCAGCAGGTTTGCTGATTAAAGTAATTGCGGTAGTATCCGAGCAAGCATTTAAGGTATAGATTATTTACCAGTCACGCTCAAACCAGAAACAGATCCGTTTGCGGGATTAATAGTTGCATTAGCTGGATTACCGGTAGCTACAGACCAGACTCCCCCCGCCGGGCTTGCATTAACAGTAGCGGTAGTATGCGGCATACAGAACATTTGATCGGGTCCTGCCAGTGGTTTAGGTTTCACAATGACAGCCATCGTATCCGAACAGGTATTTAGCGAATATAAATTGATAAGTACCAGCCACACTGAGTCCTGAAGCAATTCCATTATGATTTACGCTGGCATTGGCAGGATTGACATGGGCCACAGTCCATGTACCTCCCGACGTAACCGGATTAAGGATTACGTTACCCACAGGCATACATAAAGATAAATCTACACCTGCATCAGGTTTGAAACAAGTTAATACAACAATATCGTTGCTATAATTTGATTATGAAGGTAAACCGCTTTTGAAATTAATAATTGCATTACTTCCAAATGGCAAAGTGTCTGAATCTATTAAATCGGAACTCCCTGAATTTGCAGAACTGAAACTAATAAAATTAATATTTGAAAGTTTGGTTTGATTTTCATTGACACTTATTATATAATCATGTTCGAAAATAATTCCACCGGCAACGTTAGCATTAGTAAAATAATATTCTACACCATTTAAAGAAAAAACCTCTCCAACTATTGAATTCCCATTCTCTGCATCTAATAACAAAATTTTAATTCCATCTATTCCGGGCTCTTCCGGGTCTTGAATGTCATTTTGATTTATATCATGCCAGATTCGGTTTCCTATTGCATTCGGTGCGGGCGAACAGCTGGCCTTCAAATCTCAAGTACCTCCTGATTTGCCTAATGTTCCAGGCACATTTGAATAATGTGAATATGCCCGTATCATCTTTCCATTGGTTCTATCAAAAGTACGGATACGGCTTGAATAGGTAATTTCATTCACCGGATCCATTGCCGATGAAATAATTGAACCACTTTCGGGTAAAAGCATAACACCTCCATTGGTAATTTCATTGTGGGCAGGATTTCCGTAGTAAACCCAATAACCCGCACAACCTTGCGGAAATTGAACAGTCCAAGTCAACCATTTATCGTATTAAGGACAATCCCCTGTTGCATTTGAAGGCCCCTTAATATAGGTGAGTGGCATTGAGCAATAAGATTCAAAGATTTCACTTTGAAGGTTTAATTTATAAATTGTTGCACTTAATTCGTTTCTGTCCTGTGAGGTTTCGGCTGTACATACAGTTCCTACATAAATATTTCCCTTATATTCTTTTAGAGCCCAAGGGGCCATATCTCCGCTTGGACAACTATTTGGAATATCATAAGATTTTACATATTGATGGATCTAGCCGGAACACCGACATGGAAACTGTAAAGCTTTTTATCGTATAAATTAATAAAAAATAAGGTTTTTTCGTCCTCAGACAGAGTTAAGCTGCCAATACCTGTTTTCCCTACATAATGAATTATCAGTGAATCTTCATTAAGAATTAATTTATTTGCAGGTAAACCAAAATGCATATCAGGTCCTGTATCTATACCCAGAGTTTTAATATCTATCAGATTGATAAAATTATTTGTTATACCATCTATGGCATAAATACCACCAGTACCAAGTGGACTCAGAACTGGATGCCGCCTTACCAATGAACCCAAGAGAAAAGTTTGTCCTCTTTTTTGATAAACAGTCCCCCAGGCTGTACCAATTTGTGACATTTTGGCAAGTTCGGAAGGATAAGGAGAACCATTTTGACCGGCCACGCCACTGGCGTCGAATTGAAATTCTACTATAGCCGGGTCTAAACCAGCAGACCCTCCATCTAAAGGATCTCCATTTACATAGCACGGAGTTAATAGTTTTAAACCACTTTCAATACAATAGTCATTCGAATTCATTAGGGCCAGATTTGCCTGTGCAGAAATCCCCCCTTTGATAAATTGGGTAATTGTGCCATTTTGAACCCCCGGAATTCCTTCAGAATTATCGTCCAGATTCAAAAAATCAACTCTTGAATCAGTCCCTGGAGGTATAGTGGAAGCTGAAAATGAATAATTTCCATTTTCATCCGTAAGTGTTTGAAATGTACTGCCATTTGTTTCTGTTAATTTTACGAGAATTGCAGGCACACCAATTTCATTTGATAGGTTTTGAATACCATCACCGGTGAGGTCTTTGAATACTTTACCTGAAAGCTGTGCAAAACCAGAAGAATTACTCAGTAATTAGCAAACGATAAGCATGCTGGGATACATGATCCGGGAATGTGAATTTTTGAACGTTTTCATTTTTGTAGGAAAGCTTTTAATACTTCACTTTTTTTAATGAAGTATACCTTGTTAGATTCAAACGCTTTACCAAGAGCTTAAGTAAAAAGTACCGTTTGGTAGGTTTTTGAGTGTATTTGGATGTTTTAATAAGCTTTTTGGTGGTCATTTAGTAGGGTGAAAATATTTCTTAATTATTTTCTAGACAGAATTTTGTCAAACAAAAAAAAGGCTATACTTTTGCAACTCCTTTTGAAAAGGGGTTGTTCTTTGTAATAAAAATTGTAGAGTTAAGGGGGTGTACCAGAGTGGCCAAATGGGGCAGACTGTAAATCTGCTGGCGTACGCCTACGGTGGTTCGAATCCATCCGCCCCCACAAGTCTTTTTGTTTTCGCGGGAGTAGCTCAGTTGGTAGAGCGATAGCCTTCCAAGCTATAGGTCGCGAGTTCGAACCTCGTCTCCCGCTCTTTCATTAAGCCTTCGTAGCTCAGTGGTAGAGCACTTCCTTGGTAAGGAAGAGGTCGGCAGTCCGATTCTGCTCGAAGGCTCACTTTGCATGAAACAATTTTTAAAGCAAGGGAATTACCTTTTTGATGGAGGAAATAAAAGTATTTAATTCAAAAGAAAAACAATAAATTTTAATAATATGGCAAAAGAAAATTTTGACCGTAGTAAGCCTCACGTAAATATTGGTACTATCGGTCACGTTGACCACGGTAAAACTACATTGACAGCTGCTATCACTACAGTTTTAGCGAAAAAAGGTCTTGCAAAATTGAGAGATTTCTCATCAATTGATAATGCACCTGAGGAGAAAGAAAGAGGTATTACTATTAATACTTCGCACGTAGAGTATGAAACAGCTAATCGTCACTATGCCCACGTTGATTGCCCTGGTCACGCGGATTATGTGAAGAACATGGTAACTGGTGCTGCTCAAATGGACGGTGCAATTATTGTGGTAGCTGCTACTGATGGTCCTATGCCTCAAACTCGTGAGCACATTTTGCTTGCCCGTCAGGTTGGTGTGCCTCAGCTTGTGGTTTTCATGAACAAAGTTGATATGGTTGACGATCCTGAGCTACTTGAGCTTGTGGAGATGGAAATTCGTGAACTTTTGTCATTCTATAAATTTGATGGTGATAATATCCCAGTAATACAAGGTTCAGCACTTGGTGGCTTGAACGGTGAAGAGAAATGGGTAAAAACTATCGAAGAATTAATGGACGCAGTTGACAACTGGATTCCACTTCCTGCCCGTGCTACTGATAAGCCATTCCTTATGCCAGTTGAAGACGTATTCTCGATAACAGGTCGTGGTACTGTTGCTACTGGTCGTATCGAAACAGGAATTATCAATTCTGGCGAATCTGTTGATATCTTAGGTATGGGTGCAGAAGGACTTAAGTCGGTTGTAACTGGTGTGGAAATGTTCCGTAAAATCCTTGATAGAGGAGAAGCTGGTGATAATGTAGGTTTATTGTTGAGAGGTATTGAGAAAGAAGCGATCCGTCGTGGTATGGTAATCTGTAAGCCAGGTTCGGTGAAGCCGCATACCAAGTTTAAAGCTGAAGTTTATGTTCTTTCAAAAGAAGAAGGTGGACGTCACACTCCTTTCTTTAACAAATATCGTCCTCAGTTCTATTTTAGAACCACTGACGTTACAGGTGAAATCATGCTTCCTGCCAACGTAGAGATGGTTATGCCGGGTGATAACGTTACTATTGAAGTTACATTGATAAATGCAATTGCTATGGATAAAGGTCTTCGTTTCGCGATTCGTGAAGGTGGACGTACAGTAGGTGCTGGTCAGGTTACTGAAATTCTTGAATAAGTAATTTACGAATTCAATATATTAAAGCACTCCTTCGAGGGAGTGCTTTTTTTGTTTATTATATTTGCCCGAATATGAAAACCAAAAATGCAGCCACCGTATTTATTTTTATCACTGTCCTGATAGATGTAATTGGAATTGGAATTGTTATTCCAATCATACCTACACTAATAAAAGAGCTAGTAGGAGGTACTGTAAGCACAGCAAGCAATTATGCTATGTGGCTCATTCTTATTTATTCTTTAATGCAGTTCATATTTTCTCCCATAATTGGAGGTTTGAGCGATCAGTTTGGGAGAAGAAAAGTTTTACTGTTTTCTCTATTAGGATATGGAATAGACTCTCTTTTTCAGGCCTTGGCTCCAACGATTGGATGGCTATTTGTAGGTAGAACCATTTCCGGAATAACTGGTGGGAGTTTCACTACAGCCTTTGCCTACATTGCGGATGTAAGTCCTCCAGAAAAAAGAGCTCAGAATTTTGGTTTAATCGGGGCTGCATTTGGATTAGGCTTTATTATTGGACCCTCATTAGGTGGTATATTAGGTTCTTACGGGAGCAGAGTGCCATTTTTTGCGTCAGCTGCACTTTCATTGTTAAATTGGCTTTATGGGTATTTTGTACTTCCAGAATCACTTGCTATTGAAAATCGCCGCAAATTTGATTTCAAAAGGGCAAATCCTTTTGGTAGTTTAAAAAACTTAAAGAAATATCCATTTATCCTGACACTGGTTGCCAGCTTATTTTTAGTATATATAGCTGGTTATGCCCCACAAGCGGCATGGTCTTTTTATACTATCGAAAAATTTCATTGGAATGAGATGCAAATTGGCTTATCACTTGGATTTGTTGGCCTGATGATTGCCTTGGTTCAAGGAGGTTTAATTAGGGTAATTATTCCTAAATTTGGTGAGAAAAAAGCTTTGTTTTTTGGGCTCTTTATAAACATATTGGGTTTAATGGCTTTTGCTTTTGCCTATAAAGGATGGATGATGTATGCCATAATGGTACCTTTTGCATTAAGCGGGCTGGTAAATCCTGCTTTTCAAGGGATTATTTCGAATCAGGTTAAAGCCAATGAGCAAGGTGAATTACAAGGAGCTCTTACAAGCGTGATGAGTATAGCATCCATTATAGGTCAACCATTGATGTTGGGACTTTTTGGGTGGTTTACTTCACCTGAGCATGGTATATATTTTCCGGGAGCCCCATTTGCCACTGCGTCAATTTTATGTCTCATTAGTACCTTAATTTGTTTTAGGGTTTTAAAAACTTATAAATAAACAAAAAGACATTACTGAATTGTTTTTTGTACTAACAGAAAATTTACTAAATTTGCAGCCCTTTAAAGGTAAAATATACGGGCATAGTTTAAAGGTAGAACTACGGTCTCCAAAACCGTCAGTCTGGGTTCGAGTCCTAGTGCCCGTGCTTAATCAGTTTTAAAGCTGGTATTAAAGAAATAACGAAATGGAAAATTTGCAGTCGTTTTTTAAAAATTCATGGCATGAAATCACCAAAGAGGTGACATGGCCGAAATTTAGTGAATTACAAGGAAGTGCTACTTTAGTGCTTGTTGCTTCCATAATATTTGCTTTAGTGGTGGGTACCATCGATTTTCTGATCGATAATGGCCTGAAACTTCTTTACCAATCGTTTTAAATTGATCAAGAAATGAGTGAATTAAATTGGTATGTAGTCAGAGCGGTATCTGGGCAAGAGAAAAAAATCAAGAATTACATTGAGAACGAAGCTGCCAGAGAAAAACTGACTGACTTTATTCCTCAGGTTTTGATCCCATCTGAGAAAATCGTGGAAATCAGAAATGGGAAGAAAAGAGTTCGTGAAAAAAACTTTCTTCCTGGATATATGCTTATTCAGGCAGACCTAAACAATGGGGAGGTAATGCACATGGTGAAAAGCTTACCCGGAGTTATTGGTTTCTTAAGAAAAGATGGCAATTCTTCCATTGAACCGGAGCCTCTAAGGCAATCAGAAATAAACAGATTTTTAGGGGTTCAGGAAGAAGTTACTGAAGAAAGTATCGACTCAGGAATTTCATTTGTTAAAGGTGAGGCTGTAAAAGTTATTGATGGTCCTTTTGCAGGCTTTGAAGGTAATGTGGAAGATATTAACGATGAAAAGAAAAAATTAAGTGTTGCCGTAAAGATTTTTGGAAGAAGCACACCGGTAGAGCTAAGCTACCTTCAGGTGGAGAAGATATAAGGTAGTAAATAGATTAATTAAAAAGCCTGGATAATACCGGGCTTTTTACGTTTATAAATAATTATTTGAAAATTAAATAATTAAGCCTATCTTTGCAGTCCGTTTTGAGGCAGGTAAGCCTTGGATGGCGTAAAATTGATTATTTTCTTGTCTTCCCGAGAGTAAATTAAGGGAAAGCTTCCCAAGGGAATTTAATCTAATCTTATGGAGAAACGAATGAGCAATTTTTGTGAAAATAATTGATTGTGACTAGGTTATGGGATCAGGTTGTGGTTCGTCATTTCGTATTTCTCACTTTATAAATTAGTAAAACAATGGCGAAAGAAATCGCAGGATACTTAAAGTTACAGGCGAAGGGTGGCCAAGCCAACCCTGCACCTCCAATTGGTCCTGCCTTGGGTTCGAAGGGTATTAATATCATGGAGTTCTGTAAGCAATTTAATGCCAGAACACAGGATAAAATGGGTCAGGTTGTTCCGGTATTAATTACATATTATTCCGATAAATCATTTGACTTTGTAATAAAAACCCCTCCAACAGCAGTTTTGCTTACTGAAGCAGCCAAAGTCAAAAAAGGTTCTGATCAGCCAAACAGATCTAAAGTAGGTAGTGTTACCTGGGAGCAGATTAAAGTTATAGCTGAGACTAAGATGCCTGATTTAAACTGTTTCACTGTAGAGTCTGCTATGAAAATGGTGGAAGGTACAGCAGCAAATATGGGCTTAAGAATCAGAGGTACAAGACCTTTTTAATTTAAATTAACAAAATGGGAGCTATGCCTGAGCATGGCGTTAAAACCAATTTTTTATGTCAAGAATAACCAAAAAAAGAAAAGAAGCACTTTCGAAGTATGATGCTTCAAAAGAATATTCTTTGGCCGAAGCTGCTGATATATTGAAGCAGATTTCATACACCAAATTTGATTCATCAGTTGATGTTGACGTTCGTTTGGGTGTAGACCCACGGAAAGCAGATCAAATGGTTAGAGGTGTAGTTGCCCTTCCTCATGGTACAGGTAAGTCCGTACGGGTATTAGTGCTTTGTACTCCTGACAAAGAGCAGGAAGCAAAGGATGCTGGTGCCGATTATGTAGGTTTGGATGATTATATTTCTAAAATTGAGCAAGGATGGACTGATATCGACGTGATAATTACCATGCCTGCTGTAATGGCTAAATTAGGACGTTTAGGAAGAGTTTTAGGACCAAGGGGCTTAATGCCGAACCCTAAAGCTGGTACCGTAACACCTGAAGTAGGCAAAGCAGTAACTGAAGTGAAAGCTGGTAAGATCGACTTCAAAGTCGATAAGACAGGTATCATTCATGCAGGAATTGGTAAAGTATCATTTGGCCAGAAACAAATTGTTGAGAATGCAGTTGAGCTAATTCAAACTTTGATTAAGCTTAAACCTTCTTCAGCAAAAGGTACATATGTTCGCAGCATTACGCTTTCGAGCACTATGAGCCCGGGTGTACAGATTGACAAATCATCAATAACAGGATTGTAATCATGAATAGAGAACAAAAAGGAGCAATGATCCAGGAATTGGCAGCAAAATTTGCCAGTACTCCTTATTTCTATATCACAGATGCTAGTGGGATGAGTGTGGCTAAAACCAACAAACTCAGAAGACTTTGCTTCGAGCGTGGTATTGAATACAGAGTAGTAAAAAATACACTGATCGAAAAAGCTCTTGAAACACTTGACACAGATTACACGCCCTTTAAGGACTCTGTTTTAAAAGGTTTTTCTGGTGTAATGTTTCACCCTGAATCGGGTAAAGCAGCCGCTAAACTAATAAAGGATTTTCTGAAAGAAAATAAGGATTCTCTTATCTTAAAAGGTGCTTCGGTAGATTCAAGTCTGTTTATCGGACATGATCAATTAGATGCTCTCGAAAATCTGAAATCTAAAGCTGAATTGATTGGCGATGTAATCATGTTGTTGCAATCTCCTGCTAAAACCGTTATCGGTGCATTACAGAGTGGTGGCAATAACCTGGCTGGAATTCTTAAGACTTTGTCTGAAAAGGAAGCAGCCTAATTAATTAATTATTAAAGTATTAACTATTAAAATTTAAATACAAATATGGCAGATATTAAAGCGTTTGCTGAACAACTAGTTAATTTAACTGTAAAAGAAGTTAAAGAATTAGCAGATATTTTGAAAGATGAATACGGTATTGAACCAGCTGCTGGTGGTGCCGTAATGGTAGCAGGTCCTGCTGCAGGTGCTGGTGAAGTAGCTGCTGTTGAAGAAAAAACATCATTTGATGTAATTCTTAAAGCTGCAGGTCCTAGCAAGTTAGCTGTAGTTAAATTAGTAAAAGACCTTACTGGCCTTGGATTGAAAGAA
Organism: Jiulongibacter sp.; assembly: GCA_024645245.1. Taxonomy (GTDB): domain Bacteria; phylum Bacteroidota; class Bacteroidia; order Cytophagales; family Spirosomataceae; genus JAHEBN01. The sequence continues at coordinate 49,546 of JAHEBN010000002.1, forward strand.
GCTAAAGATTTAGTTGATTCAGCTCCAAAACCTTTGAAAGAAGGAATTGCTAAAGACGAAGCTGATGCTTTGAAGAAACAATTAGAAGAAGCTGGTGCTGAAGTAGAAATTAACTAATTCTACACTAGTTCTTTTGTAACAGACTCGGTCCGGGAAGTCAATTTCCGGTCGAGTCTTTTGCTATAAATAGATATATCGTTATTAAACAGACCACAACTAAAAATTTTCGGAAGCTGCGGCTTCTCAAAAACTTAAGATTTTATCCGATACACTGTCATTTTCGTGGGGTGGCAGCACAGGGGTAAAATTGGCTTCACTGCGATTTGTTTTGTTTTTAAAGTTCTGTGATGGATTTTGAAAACAAATTTAAATAATTTTTTAATTTAAACAGTTTAAAGCCTTGAATTTGACAGACACCGGAAGGAAAACTTTTGCCAGTGTTCTCCCAGTTTTGGAATATCCTGATTTTTTGGATATTCAGTTGCAATCATTTCAGGAGTTTTTCCAGATTGACACCCCGGCTGAAAGCCGTCGTGCTGAAGGCCTTTACAAGGTTTTCATGGATAACTTTCCAATTGCAGACTCCAGGGAGAATTTTGTTCTTGAATTTGTCGATTATACAATCGATCCACCAAAATACTCTGTAGATGAGAGTATTGATAGAGGTTTAACTTATTCAGTTCCTCTTAAAGCAAAACTTCGTTTGATTTGTAATGATGAAGATCACGAAGATTTTGAAACAATCGAGCAGGAAGTATTCTTAGGGAATATTCCTTACATGACTGAAAGGGGCTCTTTTGTAATCAATGGTGCTGAGCGTGTCATTGTATCGCAATTGCACAGATCGCCAGGAGTGTTTTTCTCAATGAGTAAACATACAAATGGCACAAAATTATATTCGGCTCGTGTTATTCCTATGAAAGGATCATGGATCGAATTTTCAACCGATGTAAACAATGTGATGTATGCTTACATTGACCGTAAGAAGAAATTTCCGGTAACTACTTTGCTTAGGTCGATTGGTTTTGGATCGGATAAGGAAATTCTTGATTTATTTGATTTATCGGAAGAAGTTCCTGCGAAAAAGGCTGATCTTAAAAAAGTGGTTGGAAGAAAACTAGCTGCCAGAGTATTAAAAACATGGACAGAAGATTTCGTGGATGAAGATACAGGAGAGGTGGTTTCCATCGATCGTAACGAAGTTATTCTTGAGCGTGACTCAATAATTACGGAGGAAGATGTCGAGTTAATTCTTGATACCGAGCAGAAATCGATTATTCTACACAGGGAAGATGCTAATCTTGCAGAATTTAACATTATATACAACACGCTTCAAAAGGATAGTTCAAACTCCGAAAAAGAAGCGGTTGAGCAAATATATCGTCAGTTAAGAAATACGGAAGCTCCTGATGAAGCGACTGCCCGTGAAATTATTCAGGGTCTTTTCTTCTCGGATAAACGATACGATTTGGGTGAGGTTGGAAGATATAGAATTAATACAAAATTAAGTCTTCAAACTGATCTTGAAAAACGCGTATTGACAACAGAAGATATCATCAAGATTGTAAAATACCTGATCGGTTTGATTAATGCGAAAGCAGTGGTTGATGATATTGATCACTTATCAAACAGACGTGTCCGTACCGTAGGTGAGCAACTTTCAAGTCAGTTTGGTGTTGGCCTTGCCCGTATGGCTCGTACAATTAAGGAAAGAATGAACGTTAGAGATAACGAAGATTTCAAACCAGTCGATTTGATCAATGCACGTACACTTTCTTCAGTAATAAACTCATTCTTCGGTACCAACCAGCTTTCTCAGTTTATGGATCAAACCAATCCATTAGCGGAGATTACACACAAAAGAAGACTTTCCGCCCTTGGGCCTGGGGGACTTTCTCGTGAAAGAGCAGGCTTCGAAGTACGTGACGTTCACTACACACACTATGGTCGTCTTTGTACTATTGAAACTCCTGAAGGACCAAACATTGGTTTGATATCGTCGCTTTGTACTTATGCTAAAATCAACTCTATGGGTTTCATTGAAACTCCATATATGCAGATTGATAAAGGTAGAGCTACCGGTGAAATTAAATACTTAACTGCAGAAGAAGAAGATGGTAAACACATTGCCATGGCAACTTCAGGTATTAATAAGGATGGTACTTTCAGTGTAGACCAATTGAAGTGCCGTTATGAAGGTGATTTCCCGTTGAAAAATCCGGATGAAATCGAAATGATGGATATTGCTCCGAATCAGATTGTTTCGGTTGCTGCTTCATTAATTCCTTTTCTGGAGCATGATGATGCCAACCGTGCCCTGATGGGTTCAAACATGCAACGTCAGGCAGTTCCGCTTTTACGTCCGGAAGCTCCGATTGTGGGTACAGGACTTGAAGGTAGAATTGCTCGTGATTCACGTACGCTTACTGTGGCCGAAGGAGATGGTACAGTTGAATATGTAGACGCAAACAAAATTGTAGTAAACTATGACTGGAACGAAGACGACATCCTTGTTAACTTCACAACCAGCCAGAAAACATACGACTTAATTAAGTTCCGTCGTACCAACCAGGATACCTGCATCAACCTACGCCCGATTGTTAAAAAAGGCGATAGAGTTGCAAAAGGGAAAGTATTGGTAGAAGGTTATGCAACGCAAGGAGGCGAATTAGCCCTTGGTCGTAACCTCTTAGTGGCTTTCATGCCATGGCAGGGATATAACTTTGAGGATGCGATCGTAATATCTGAAAGAGTCGTACGCGACGATATCTTTACTTCAATTCACATTGAAGAGTTCGATCTCGAAGTGCGTGATACAAAACGTGGGGAGGAAGAATTAACAGCTGAAATTCCAAACGTTTCTGAAGAAGCTGTAAAAAATCTTGACGAAAACGGAATCGTACGTACGGGAACACATATTAAAGAAGGAGATATTCTAATTGGTAAAATCACGCCAAAGGGAGAGTCGGATCCAACACCGGAAGAGAAACTACTTAGAGCCATATTTGGTGATAAAGCTGGTGATGTAAAAGATGCTTCTAAAAAAGCTTCTCCTTCATTGCGTGGTGTCGTAATTGACACTAAACTTTTCTCTCGTCCATCGAAAGAAGAACGTGTTAAGCACAAAGAAGAGGTTAAGGTTTTGATGAAAAAACATAGCGTAAACCTTTCTAAGCTTAAAGAAGTCATGATCGATAAGATGGTGGCACTTTTAGACGGGAAAACCTGCAACGGTGTTAAACACAAATTCGGTGATGAATTGATTTCCAAAGGAATGAAATTCGGCAAGTCGAATATTTCAAATAATCTTTTCCCTGAGAAAAATCCATACGTTGACGAAAGTACATATAATGTGCCTGAGGAATCTAACTTACTGGGTGACATCATTTTGGAAGGATGGACAAACGACGCAAATACAAATGAATTATTAGTAAGATTGGTTAAAAACTACTTATCTAAGCGTTCTGAAATCATTGGTATATTTAAACGTGAGCGTTTCGTACTTGAAGTGGGTGATGAGCTTCCTGCAGGTATTGTGAAGTTGGCTAAAGTTTATATTGCTAAAAAGCGTAAGCTGAAGGTAGGTGATAAGATGGCTGGTCGTCACGGAAATAAAGGAGTAGTTGCTAGAATTGTTCGTGATGAAGATATGCCATTTACAGAAGATGGTCAACCGATGGATATTGTATTGAATCCACTTGGTGTACCTTCCCGTATGAACATTGGTCAGCTTTATGAAACAGTTCTTGGATGGGCTGGCAGAAAACTTGGTAAAAGGTATGCTACGCCGATCTTTGATGGTGCATCAGCCGATCAGGTTGCTGCTGAACTTGAAGAAGCCGGACTACCAGAATACAGCCGAATGACCTTGATAAATGGCCTTACTGGTGAAAGATTCGATCAGAAAGTAACCGTTGGTATTATTTACATGCTGAAATTAGGTCACTTGGTTGATGATAAAATGCACGCACGTTCAATCGGACCCTATTCATTAATTACACAACAGCCTCTTGGTGGTAAAGCACAATTTGGTGGTCAGCGTTTTGGTGAGATGGAGGTTTGGGCACTGGAAGCTTTCGGAGCTTCACATGTATTGCGTGAAATTCTGACTGTAAAATCAGATGATGTGATTGGCCGTGCCAAAGCTTATGAAGCTATAGTGAAAGGTGAAAACTTACCTAAACCAAATATTCCGGAATCTTTCAATGTATTGATTCATGAATTACGTGGTTTGGCATTAGAAATCACTTTGAAATAATTTAAAAGAACCATTTTCAATAAAACATAGAGAAATGTCTTTAAAGAAAAATAAAAAGCTAAGTAGTGACTTCAATAGCATAACCATCAGTCTTGCTTCGCCAGAGTCTATTCTGGAGAGCTCTTATGGTGAAGTTACCCAACCTGAAACAATCAATTACAGAACTTACAAACCAGAAATGGGTGGTTTGTTCTGTGAGCGTATTTTTGGACCGGTAAAAGACTGGGAATGTCATTGTGGAAAATACAAAAGAATCAGATATAAAGGTATCATCTGCGACCGTTGCGGTGTGGAAGTTACCGAGAAAAAAGTCAGAAGAGAACGTATGGGTCACATCGAATTGGTGGTGCCTGTTGCTCATATCTGGTATTTCAAAAGTTTACCAAATAAAATCGGTTACCTTTTGGGACTTTCTTCCAAAAAACTCGATCAAATTATTTACTACGAGCGATACGTAGTAATTCAGTCGGGTATAAAAGAAGAAGACGGAGTTCAATATATGGACTACCTGACAGAAGAAGAATATCTGGATATTTTGGATAAACTTCCAAGAGAAAATCAAATGTTGCCAGATGAAGATCCTCAGAAATTCATCGCTAAAATGGGTGCAGATGCCTTAGAAATGTTATTATCCAGACTTAAATTGGATGAACTTTCTTATAGTTTGCGTCATCAGGCAGCTACCGATACATCTCAACAAAGAAAAGCGGAAGCTTTGAAAAGACTGAGAATTGTAGAAGCATTTCGTGATGCCAATACGCGTATCGAAAACCGTCCGGAGTGGATGGTTGTTAAAATGGTACCGGTTATTCCGCCGGAACTTCGACCTCTAGTTCCTTTGGATGGTGGTCGTTTTGCAACATCAGATTTGAATGATCTTTACAGAAGGGTAATTATTCGTAATAACCGTTTGAAAAGACTATTAGAAATCAAAGCACCTGAAGTAATTCTGCGTAATGAAAAACGTATGCTTCAGGAAGCCGTGGATTCCCTTTTCGATAACTCGCGTAAAGTTAATGCGGTACGTTCAGATGGAAACAGAGCCCTGAAATCACTTTCAGATATGTTGAAAGGAAAGCAAGGTCGTTTCCGTCAAAACCTATTAGGAAAGCGTGTTGATTATTCAGGACGTTCAGTTATCGTGGTAGGACCAGAATTAAAACTACACGAGTGCGGACTTCCAAAAGATATGGCTGCTGAGCTTTTCAAACCGTTTATTATCAGAAAACTGATAGAAAGGGGTATCGTGAAAACAGTAAAATCGGCAAAGAAAATTGTTGATAGAAAAGATGCAGTTATATGGGATATTCTTGAAAACGTGTTGAAAGGACATCCGGTTATGCTAAACCGTGCCCCTACATTGCACCGTTTAGGTATTCAGGCATTCCAACCTAAATTGGTTGAAGGAAAAGCAATTCAACTTCACCCATTGGTATGTACAGCATTTAACGCTGACTTTGACGGTGACCAGATGGCGGTGCACGTACCACTTGGTCAGGAAGCCGTTTTGGAAGCTTCCGTATTGATGTTGTCATCGCATAACATCCTAAACCCTGCAAACGGGGCCCCAATTACAGTACCTTCTCAAGACATGGTTTTGGGACTGTATTATGTAACCAAAGGAAAACGTACTGAGGGAGATGATGTGGTAGCTGGAGAAGGTAAAACTTTCTACTCTGCCGAAGAGGTAATCATAGCAATGAATGAAGGCAAAGTTTCAAAACATGCTTACATCAAAGTTAAGACTAAAGTCAAAAACGCTACTACGGGTGAATTAGAAGATAAAATTATTGATACAGTAGCCGGAAGGGTATTATTCAATCAATTTGTACCTGAGAAAGTAGGTTATATAGATGAGTTATTGACTAAGAAAAAACTTCAATCTATTATCGGTCATGTATTTAAAGAAACAAGCTTTGCCCGTACGGCTCAGTTTCTTGATGATATAAAAACTTTAGGTTTCCAACAGGCTTTTACAGGTGGACTTTCTATTGGTTTGGGTGATATCATGATCCCGGAAGAGAAAAATTCACTTATTGAGAATGCTCGTGTTGAAGTAACCGAAGTACAAAGTAACTACATGTTTGGTATCATTACTGAGCGTGAGCGTTACAATCAGATTATTGATATCTGGACTCGTGTAAACACACGATTAAGAGAGACATTGCTTAAGCAGCTGGAAAACGATAAGCAAGGGTTTAACTCCGTTTATATGATGATGGACTCCGGAGCCCGTGGTTCTAAGGAGCAGATTCGTCAGTTAGGAGGTATGAGAGGTTTGATGGCGAAACCACAGAAAAACATTCAAGGTTCAGTAGGTGAGATCATTGAAAACCCGATTCTTTCTAACTTTAAAGAAGGTTTGGACGTTTTGGAATACTTTATCTCTACTCACGGTGCTCGTAAAGGTCTTGCCGATACAGCATTAAAAACTGCCGATGCGGGTTACTTAACTCGTCGTTTGCATGATGTAGCACAAGATGTAGTGGTTAATGAGCTTGACTGTGAAACCTTAAGAGGTATAAGTGTTTCGGCTTTAAAAGAAAATGAAGACATTATAGAGCCTTTATCTGAAAGGATTTTGGGACGTACAGCTGTTCACGATATTATTGATCCACTTAGCAAAGAGTTAATCTTGAAAGCTGGTGAAGAAATAACCGAAGAAATTGCTGAAAGAATTGATGAAACATCAATTGATACTATTGAAATTCGTTCGGTACTAACCTGTGAAACCAAGACAGGTGTTTGTGCCAAATGCTATGGTAGAAACCTAGCCTCAGGTCGTATGGTTGAATCAGGTGAGGCTGTAGGTGTAATTGCTTCTCAGTCCATTGGTGAGCCTGGCACTCAGCTTACTCTTCGTACGTTCCACACAGGGGGTACTGCGATGAACGTTTCTGTAGAAGCGAATATCAAGGCAAAGTTTGCAGGTATTGCCAGTTTTGAAGAGATGAGGTCGGTAGAATCGGTAAATAAAGATGGAGAACAGGTAACAATTGTTATTGGTCGTCGTGGTGAGGTTAGAATAGTAGATCCGGAAACAAATCAGATCTTGATTTCAAATATTGTCCCTTATGGTGCAACATTGGAAATTAAAGATGGCCAGAAATTGGAAAAAGGAACAGCAATTTGTCATTGGGATCAGTTTAATGCCGTAATTCTTTCAGAATTTGAAGGAACGATCGAGTACGATTCAATAGAAGAAGGTATTACCTATCGCGAAGAAGCGGATGAACAAACAGGCTTTAAAGATAAAGTAATTACTGATTCTAAAGACCGTACAAAAAACCCGGCAATTATTATTCGTTCTAAAGAAGGGGAAAGATCATATAATCTTCCTGTTGGTGCTCGTGTGATGGTAGAAAATGGCAAGAAAATTAAGGCGGGTCAGGTTCTATCAAAAATCCCACGTGCCATTAATATGAACAGAGATATCACAGGTGGTCTTCCGCGAGTAACTGAACTTTTCGAAGCACGTAACCCATCCAACCCGGCTGTGGTTTCTGAAATCGATGGTGTAGTAACTTATGGTGGCATCAAGCGTGGTAACCGTGAAATATACGTGGAAGCCAAAGATGGTACAAAAATGAAGTATATGGTGCCTTTGTCTAAACTTATCCTTGTTCAGGAAGGTGACTATATTAAAGCAGGTGATCCGCTTTCAGATGGTGCAATTACTCCTTCTGATATCCTTAGAATTAAAGGACCAACCGCTGTTCAGGAATATCTGGTTGAAGAAACTCAGGCAGTATACCGTCAGCAGGGTGTGAAAATCTCAGATAAGCATATTGAAGTAATTGTACGCCAAATGATGCAGAAAGTAGATTTGATCGATGCCGGTGATACTACATTCTTGGAGATGCAGTCTGTAGATAAGTGGTTATTCCGTGAGGAAAATGACAGAATCAGAGATATGAAAGTAATTATGGATTCAGGTGACAGCGATGTTTACAAGCCGGGTCAGATGCTTACTTATCGTGAATTCCGTGAAGAAAATGGTAGATTAAAGCGTGAGGATATGAAACAAATGCAAATGCGTGATGCACAACCTGCTGTTTCACAAATCATACTTCAGGGTATTACTACAGCTTCTTTAGGAACAGAATCATTTATTTCTGCCGCTTCATTCCAAGAAACTACCAAAGTGCTCTCAGAAGCTTCAGTAAGAGGTAAAATGGATACTTTGGAAGGATTGAAAGAAAACGTAATTGTAGGTCACTTAATACCGGCAGGTACTGGTCGCAGACGTTATCAGACTATCAATGTCGGTTCAAAAGCCGAAATTGAAGCTGCTAACGAGCGAAGAATGATGGAAACCCGAAAACGTGAATACGTAGATTAATGGGAAAAAGGGCCTACTGATATGTAGGCTCTTTTTTAATAAAATATTTTAAAAATGTAAGCCGAACAGGGTAAATTTTTTACATTTGTGATTATTTGAATATATTAACATTCAAATTAAAGATTTTTAAAATTTCATCCCTTCAAAAGGGTGATTTATCATAGGTTAAAGTATTTTCGTCTCAGAAAGGCATTTGGGGTTCCCGGATGTCTTTTTTATTTCAGCAATATATAAATTCAAATTTAAATGACATTTTGTTTAGGGGTAAAGGTTGCTAAAGGCTTGGTTGCCATATCTGATTCAAGAATTACTTCCGGAAGTGAGGTCTCTTCTAAAAAGAAAATGTATACCCATACTAACCAACATGGGACTGTCTTTATAATGACTTCGGGTCTTAGATCAGTCAGAGATAAATCAATGACTTACTTTCAGGAAATTATTGAATCCAATAACGAATTCGATAAGCTTTATAAAGTAGTTAACTGTTTCGGTGATCAAGTGAAGAAAGTAGCTAAAGAAGATAAGGCCTTTCTATTAGCTGCTGGATTGCATTTTAATTTATCTGCAATAATTGGTGGAAAATTCAGCAAGGATGACGAGCATAAATTATATATGGTATATCCTGAAGGTAATTGGATAGAAATCACTCCGGGTTCACCATTTATAATTATTGGTAATTCGGGTTATGGAAAACCAATTTTATACCGTAATATCAACTATAATACGCCAATAAATGAAGTTTTAAAGCTCGGATTTTTGGCTTTTGATAGTACTCGGGTTAGTGCAAATGATGTAGATTTTCCTATTGATGTTTTGGTTTTTGACGCGGATTCCAACAAAACCACTGAAAAGGTTTTTCAAAAATCTGATTTAGAACACATTTCTTACCAATGGAATGATCTGCTGAATGAATCTGTAAAAAAACTTTCAGATGATTGGATCAGTCCGTTTTTAAATAAATAATAACCTTATTTTATACTTGGCTTTTTATAATAGGTATTTTTTTAAATTAATTTTGCACTAAAATAAAACTAAGCGAGTGACCTTAATTAAATCAATCTCAGGAATTCGGGGTACTATTGGAGGAAAACCAGAAGAGGGTTTAACTCCAATAGATGTTGTAAAATATACTTCCGCATTTGGCCAGCTTTTAAAATTACATAACTCAAATGCGAACAAGGTTGTAATTGGTAGAGATGCCAGATTATCGGGAGAGATTATTTCCAATCTGGTTTGTTCAACATTACTTTCGTTGGGATTTGATGTGGTTGATCTGGGCCTATCCACCACTCCAACAGTGGAAATGGCAGTTGTTTTCGAAAAGGCTGATGGAGGTATTATTTTAACTGCCAGTCACAATCCTATTCAATGGAATGCTCTTAAGCTTTTGAATGAAAAAGGTGAATTTATTTCAGGACAAAATGGTGCTGAATTACTGGAACTTGCAGAAAAAAATGAATTTGAATTTGCTGAAGTTAAGAATTTGGGCAAATATTCTAAAAATGTAGATTACCTTCAAAAGCATATTGATTCTATTTTAAATTTGCCTTTAGTTGATAAAAAGGCGATAGAAGCAGCTGGTTTTAAAATAATTGTGGATGCGGTAAATTCTACAGGTGGAATAGCAGTTCCGCTTTTATTACAAAAACTGGGTGTAAAAAAGATCACCGAATTAAATTGTGAGCCTACAGGAATTTTTGCTCATAATCCGGAACCTTTGCCTGAAAATTTAAGAGAGATTTCGGCAGAAATGAGAAAAGGGGACTTTGATTTAGGTATTGTGGTAGATCCGGATGTGGATCGTCTTGCTTTAATTTGTGAAAATGGTGAGCCTTTTGGAGAAGAATATACTTTGGTTTCTGTTTCGGATTACGTGCTGGCCTCATCTAAAATTTCCGGTTTAACTACAGTTTCAAATTTATCTTCCACGAAAGCCCTGAAAGATATTACCGAGAAAAACGGCGGAACTTATTATGCTGCTGCAGTGGGGGAGGTGAATGTGGTAGAAAAAATGAAAGAAGTAAATGCTATTATTGGTGGTGAAGGAAATGGTGGTATTATTTTTCCTGAACTTCATTATGGCCGTGATGCATTGGTTGGAATAGCCTTATTTTTAAGTAATCTGGCACATTTTAAAAAGCCGGTTGGCGTATTACGGAAACAATATCCCAATTATTTTATAGCTAAGAAAAAGGTAGAATTGAATGCATCTATAAATGTTGACGAAATACTGGACCAGATTCAATTAAAGTATAAGAAATACCCGATTGATACCCAGGATGGCGTAAAAATTATATTTGATGAAGAATGGGTTCATTTGAGAAAATCAAATACTGAGCCTATTATTAGAATTTATGCTGAAAGTGAATTTGAGACTACAGCTGATAATCTTGCTGCTAAAATAATTACTGATATTAAGGAGACGGTTAATAAGAACTAATTGTAAATATTTTTAATTCTTTTGGAAAGATTAAGTCTTTGTGCAAGCTCTTTTTTACCGGTTCTGTACCATAAAAAAATTAAGCTTGCCACTAGTATATATGGCATTAGTAGTAAATATAATATTCCAAAATTTAAACCTGTGCCTATTACACCCCGGCCTTCGCTCAAATTGCTGCCCACAGTCGCTCTGCACATAGCACATTGCGTAAAACCATCTAGATAACCCAAAAAGACCAGGAAAGTAGCTAAAAACAGGATTTTTGTTATTTTTTTCATCTTTGATAGTAAGGAGAAATCATTAAGAATGCAATTACACCCGTAATAGATACATAAAGCCAAATTGGCCATGCGTACTTTACCATTTTAACATGTCTTTTAAAATCTTGGTTCCATGCATAAAATATGGCTCTCAATACCAATGGAAGCACAACAAGTGATAGTAATATATGACTGATCAGAATAAAATAATAAACATATTTAACCGGACCATCACCTCCAAAACTGGTCGATTGATTAGTCAAATGATACAAAACATACGACACTAAAAAAATGCCGCCTAGGCCAAATGCCATTGTCATAATTTTACGGTGCGTTTCGCGATTGCCTTTTTTTATTTGATATAAACCTAATAATAATAAAATACTTGTCAAGCTATTTATTATGGCATTTAGTGCCGGTAAATTTTGAGTCCATTCACCAAAATATGGTTTAGACCGTATTCCTAATAAAACCGCCACAGCAAGCGGAATTATTACGGATAATAAATTAATGGTACGCAATGAAATTTTATCTTTTTTCTCGTTTGTTAATGCCATCTAATAAAACCTTAATCTCTAATTTTAATCTGTCAGTTTCTTCATTATTTGTGCCGCTATAAATTCCTCGTACAAAATTCTTTTCATCTAGTAATATTAACTTATCCGAGTGAATAAATGTTTCGTCAATATTTGTGATTAACGAATCGTAAGAGGATGCGTCTGATACAGGTAATTTAAATTCTTTTATAGCTAAATCATAAATTGTTTTTTTGTCGCCTGTTAAGAAATACCAATTGGTTAAACTGTTGCTTAAGCTTTTTGCATATTCTGCCAATACCTCTTCTGTATCATGTTCAGGATCTACTGTAATTGATATTATTTTAATTCTTGAATCTCCTTTAAAATTATCAACAATTCTGCTTAAATACTTATTTGTAATGGGGCATGTGGTACCACATCTGGTAAAAAAAAAGCTTACTACTTTAAGTTCAGAAGCCTTTTTATTAAGACTAAAGTCTTCACCGTTTGAAGTATTTAAAGTAAAATCTGGTATTTGATGGAACAAGGTATCCCCATCAACTACTTTAACGGTTCCATTGGAGTTTACTTCAGGAAAAAAATAGGGTAAGTCAAATTTGTTTTCTCCGAAAGTCTTAAGGAATATAAAAACCAAAGCCGGAACAACTAATAAAACTATCAGTATTCCGGCTTTTACTATTTTTTTGGACATTTTATCTAATACTTCCTATGTAATTACCTTCCATTAATACCAGTGCTATCAGGAACCAGATAACGAAAATAACTGGTAAAACAACGGTAAGAATTAAACTCTTTACTTCGTCTTTTAAGTGCATAAAAGTACCCACTATAAAGAAAGACTTGACAAAAGTTAAAAGTATAAAAGTACCTATCTTAAACCATTTACCAAAACTGGTGTCTGCTGATATTGTGAAAGCAATCACGAATTCAACTGCGGTTATTACTAATAGAATCCAAAATACTCTCCACAGCTTTTTGGTGTGTGGTTTTTCCTTAATTTCTGAAGTATGTTCTATATGAGCTGCCATAAATAATATTATTTCTGATTAAACAAGGTAGAAAAATGTAAATACAAACACCCAAACTAGATCTACAAAGTGCCAATATAGTCCTACTTTTTCGATCATTTCGTAATGCCCTCTTCTGGCATATACACCATTGGCTGCATTATAAAAAATTAAGACATTCAGAACTACACCAGAGAATACGTGAGTTCCATGAAATCCGGTTATAAAGAAGAAGAAATCAGCAAATGCAGCCGGTCCGTATTCATTATGAGTAAGATTAGCACCAAATATTTTAGAACCATCTGCCAAAGCAAGTCCGGTTTCACTTCCATGAATAAAGTGAGACCATTCCCAAGCTTGTGATCCAAGGAATGTCAATCCGCCTAAAATAGTCCATAACATCCATTTTTCAACATCTGCCTGATCTTTTCTATGACCAGCTTCTACAGCTAGTACCATAGTAACTGAACTAAAGATGAGAATGAATGTCATAATCCCAACAAACACCAAAGGAAGGCTAACACCATGTAAAAACGGGACAGCTTCAAAAACTTTTTCCGGTGTTGGCCACCAATTATTTGAAAAAGTAAAATCGTGAATTGATTTTGCCGGGTGCAAATCTTTAAATGAAGGGAAACTGAATCTTACCAATCCATATGAAATTAGTAATGCAGAGAAGGTAAATGTATCGGATAATAGAAATATCCACATCATTAATTTACCATACCCTACTTTCATGGGTTGAATCCCTCCTTTCCACAATAAATGGTCAGGTGTTGAAGACGTATTGATCGATGCCATATTAAGTTTTTAAGAATAAATCCGCGGCAAATTTATAAAGAAATGCCTTGGGAAATGGATTAATGGTTAAAAAATTATCTGAAATAAAGTAAGAATACAAAAAGATAAAGCCAAAGTAAATCTAAAAAATGCCAATATGTAGCACAAACTTCAATTTGTATTAATGATTTAGAATGAATCTTAAGTTGGTAGCTAGCTACAAATGCAAAAAGTAATACTACAAGACCACTGATTAAATGAAATGCATGTAGTCCGGTTAGTATATAAAGAAATGATCCGGATGGATTTCCTTTTAAATAAATTCCGGAATCTTGTAATTCTAGCCATCCAATGTATTGCATTGCCAGAAATATTATTCCAAAAAGGAATGCTCCGGAAATATATGTCTTTAGTTTTCCATAGTTATCCTTTTTGGCCGATTGTTGAGCGAGATACATAAATACACTACTTATTATTAAAATGCTCGAACTCCACCAAAAAATAACTGGTAATTTAAATTCTGTCCAGTTTCCTTCAGCTCTTCTAACTAAATAAGCGGAAGTTTGTGATGCAAACAGCATGATAATGGTGATAATAAATAACCAGATAATAAATTTATATTTATTTACGGTAAGTATTGGTTTTGTTTCCTGTATCATCGTAGTTTCCAAAGTTTTCATAATTTATCAAATAAATAAGCAATTTGAACAACCGGTAAATATATAAATGAGCCAAACATCAACTGTAATGCTGCTTTGTGATCCACTTTCCGCATTAAGTGGAAAGTTTGTGCAAGAAATAGTATTCCGAATAGCATGGCTACTATGGCTGAGTTTACTCCCGTCATTTTCAATAGGTACGGAACCCAGCATAATGGTAATAAAAAAAGTGTATAAATCATCATTTGAATTGCTGAATTAATATTTCTTCCACCAGATGATGGTAGAAGCCTGAAACCGGCTTTTTGATAATCTTCGTCTAAAACCCAAGCAATTGCCCAGAAGTGAGGGAACTGCCAAAAGAATTGAATGGCAAAAAGTATACCGGGCTCAAGTCCAAAAGATCCTGTAGCTGCAACCCATCCGATCATTGGAGGAAATGCTCCTGGTAAGGCACCTACAGCTACGGCTATAGGCCCTTTCTTCTTCAATGGGGTATATATAAAGCCATATAATAGGAATGATAGCATGGCCAGGCTAAAAGCCTTAAAATTAAAAAAATACAAAAGCAATATGGCTGCAAATGATATACAGATTATAGCAAATATTTTGGCTTCATATACATTCAACCTACCACTTGGTAATGGGCGGTCTTTTGTCCTTTTCATTAATTTATCTATATCTTTTTCAAATATTTGATTAACGGTATTTGCAGCTGCAGTTGTTAAAAATGCGGCAATTGCAAACAATATTAAATTTCTTATGCTTAATAATTCCGATCCTAAAATGAATCCAAACGCACCTGAAAAAACTACGGTTGATGACAAACGAAATTTAGTCAGGTCAAAATATGCCTGAAGTTTTTCCCGAATTATTATTTTGTCCATCGTGTTAGTCATTTTGGTTCAAGGAAATTTTGTGGACTTACGAGAAAACATGAGAAGGAAATAGATTAAACCTATAATTAATGTACCAATTGTTAAATGAAATGGTTGGGCAAATGCAGGCATACGAAATATACCTAAAACAGCACCTATACAAAATTCGGTTATTACAAGTAAAAGAACAATTTTTAGAATAGGTTTAAATTTTATATTTATCTGAATTACAAGTTTGAAATAAGTAAAAAGTGTACTAATTACAATTAATAAACCTAATGAAATATGTGTATAAATATTACCACCTAATTTACTAAACCATTCTAGCCTTGGTATTCCATTTAAATATAATTGGTCAATTGATTCCCTTACTTGCGTTCCAAGTAGAAGTTGTCCAATACTAAGAATGAGTATTAATAATAATAAAAACTGATTACCTGAATTATTGATTATTGTTATGTTGGAATTTTGCCATTCAGCGGCAAAAAGTGATTCCAATAATAAGGCTACAATAACCAATGAAAGTAACATATGTGCCGTGATCAAAACGGGATGAAGCTCACTAGACACTACTTTAGAACCTAACCAGCCTTCAAAAATAACCAAGAGCAGAGCGAAGAGACTCAGATAAACTACTTTGCGATTAGACTTACGGTATTTTTTGTAAGAAAGAATAAATGAAATGAAAATGAATATACCTATCAAAACACCGAAAAGTCTGTTAACATATTCGGTCCAGGTTTTAAATGCGTTAAATTCCACTTCACCTTTGAGTTTGGCTCCGAAAATTTCCTGATAGTTTATCGGGAGTTGATTTACTGATGTGGGGGGTATCCATTGTCCGAAACATTTGGGCCAATCTGGGCAGCCCATTCCTGACCCCGTTGCACGTACCACTCCGCCTATAAAAATCAGAAGGTAAACAGAGAGTATAGTTGCTATTGCAAACTTTTTATACATTCTTTTAAACAACAAAGCACGAAGCTTCAGGATTTTTAAAGTCCATTACTTCGTACTTTATGAGCATTAAATATTCCAATTTATTAATCAGGAATATTATGATTAAATTCAATTTTTTCAATTTCTTTTTCTTCCGAAATCATTTCATTTTCTTCTGGCAAATTTGACTCAGGTGTTGCCGAGAATGGTATGTTTTGTGGAATAAAGTCAGACTCAGAACCAGGTTTGCTGTAATCGTAAGGCCAGCGATAAACAGTAGGTATTTCACCAGGCCAGTTACCATGCCCTGGATTAATAGGAGTTGTCCATTCTAATGTATTCGATCTCCAAGGGTTAGCTGGTGCTTTTTTACCCCAGAATATTGAATAAATGAAATTATAAATAAATATTATTTGAGCTGCAAATGCAAGTATAGCTGCAATAGTCATAAAAGCATTTAAGTCAGCAAAGGTATTAAATGTTTCAAATCCAGACCACTGATAATATCTTCTTGGGAAACCGGCTATTCCAATATAATGCATAGGGAAGAATACGAGATACACCCCGATAAATGTTAACCAAAAATGCAGGTAACCTAAAGTGTCATTCATCATTCTGCCAAACATTTTTGGGAACCAATGATATACTCCACCAATCATTCCAAATATGGCAGCAGCTCCCATTACGAGATGAAAGTGAGCTACTACAAAATAGGTATCATGTAGTTGAATATCCAAAGAGCTATTTCCCAATATAATACCAGTTAATCCACCGGAAACGAAGAAGGAAACCAATCCAATTGCAAACATCATTGCTGGGGTAAAAATGATATTACCTCTCCATAATGTGGTAATGTAGTTAAAGGCTTTAACAGCTGAAGGAACAGCAATAATTAAAGTTAATAACATAAAAACGGATCCAAGGAATGGATTCATACCAGTCATAAACATATGGTGTGCCCAAACAATAAAAGCAAGGAACATGATACCGGCCATTGAGAAGATCATTGCTTTATATCCAAAAATAGGCTTCCTGGAGTTGGTTGCAATAATTTCAGATGTCAATCCGAGTGCAGGTAATATAACTATGTAAACTTCAGGGTGTCCTAAGAACCAAAAAAGGTGTTGGAAAAGAATAGGACTACCTCCCTGATTAGGTAGGGCATGTCCGTTAATATAAATATCGGATAAGTAAAAACTTGTACCGAAACTACGATCAAATATTAATAGTAACGCAGCTGATAATAGAACCGGAAAAGAAAGAATTCCTAAAATAGCAGTGAACGTGAAAGCCCAAATGGTTAAAGGTAATCTGTCAAAAGACATTCCTTTCGTTCGCAAGTTAATTACAGTGGTTACATAGTTAATCCCACCCAGTAAACTGGATACAATAAAAAGTGCCATTGCAACTAGCCATAGGGTCATTCCAGATTGTGATCCGGGATTAGCTTCACCTAGAGCACTAAGTGGTGGATAAATTACCCAACCACCACCGGCGGGCCCTGTTTCCAGAAAAATAGACCAGAACATGATTACGCTTGAAATAAAGAAGAACCAGTAAGAAAGCATATTCATAAATCCGGAAGCCATATCTCTGGCTCCAACTTGCAGTGGTATAAGAAAATTAGAGAATGTGCCACTCAAACCCGCAGTTAATACAAAGAATACCATTATGGTACCATGCATGGTTACCAATGCTAAATAAAAATTGGGATCAAGTTTCCCTGTTCCATCCGGGGCTAATGATACCCATTGGCCTAATACGGGTTTTAGCCAGGCCATGTCCATTTCTGGAAATCCCAATTGTAGTCGAAATACTAAAGACATCAAACCACCTATTACAGCCCATATGATTCCAGAAAATAAATATTGCTTGGCGATTACTTTATGATCTTCTGAAAAGATATATTTACGAATAAAAGACTGTTCGTGGTGTTCTTCATGACCATGACCATGAGCATGATCCTGAGTTTCTATATGTTCTGCTACCGTTGCCATATCTGTTTATCTTATTTCTGCGAAAGTATTTTAATTCTAAATTTTATTCTGTGACATCTGTTACAGCAGCAACTTCTGAAGCTGATTCAGACTCGACATATTTTAAAGCTCTGGCTTTTAAATTTTCCGGAACCTTGCTTAGAAAATCTGGATTAAGAGTTAAAAAAGGTTTTTGTTCTTTTTTCCATTTTTCATAATCAGCTGGTTCGTCTACAATCATTATCAATTTCATACCAAAATGGCTTCTTCCACAAACTTCGGTACAAGCTATTTCGTAGTTAAAGTCTGGATTGCCTAATTCCTTACGCATATCTTCGGTAGATTTATCAGCAACAAACCAGAATTTGGTAGGCATCCCTGGGACAGCGTCCATTTTAACTCGCATGTGGGGTATAAAAACAGAATGCAGAACGTCTCTGGCCCTTATTTTTAAATTTACTGGTTTACCCTTTGGAATGTGCATTTCTGTACCATTGGTAAAGTCATCAAAGGAGTTTTGATCAGTAAAATCGATACCAAAGTTATTACCTGCCGCGTCATCCATTAGTCGGAAATCATAATTTCCTAATTTGTTGTCATCTACGCCAGGGTATCTTACTGCCCAGGCGAACTGACGTCCCATAATTTCAATAACTTCGGCATCTTCAGGAGCATCTGCCATAACTTTATTCCAAACCCTCAATCCAGTAAATACTAACCCAGCCATAATCAATGCCGGTACAATTGTCCAAATTACTTCAAGATTATTATTATGAGGATAAAATGTAGCTTTACGATTTTTATCAAATTTGTACTTCATTGGGAAGTAAAATAATAAAGTATTTACCACAAAAAAGGCTGCCATAATAACTGCCATTGACAACCAAAACCAATAATCCGTTTCTTTTCCATGTACAGAAGAAGCTTCGGGAAGGAAATCTTTTCTTGCGTCAAAAAAGGACCATATAACACCGATAACACTAATAATCCAGAATATGAACAAACCGATTGCATTCAGGTTATTGCTTTTATTCAGGGAGTTATATTCTTTCTCCTCAATTTCACCTTTTACACCTTTGATAAGTTGTTGTGTTTTTGATATTACCACACCGGTAAGTATCAAAAATAATATTGCCAAAAGTCCTATTATAAGTGTCATGATTTTACTTTATCTATAATCTAAAAGAATTGACTAATGAAAATGTTTAAAATTAAATGTCGTGATGTAAACTTTCTTCCAGGAATGGGTGATTCTTAGGATATAAGTTTGCTTTAGATAATTGGTTTGCAACGAAATAGATAAAAAGTGATGCAAAAGTTAAGGTTGTTCCCCATTCAATCAAACCAATTCCACCTTGTCCTTTTGCTATTCCTGGCATTTGCATTTGATAGAAATCAAACCAATGTCCAATCAAGATTGCAGCACATGCCAGTTTTAATAAAGTAAAGTTTCTTTTTGAACCTCTAGCCATTAAAACTAACAACGGAAATATGAAATTTAAAACTAAACTTGCATAAAACGGTACAAAGTATCTTCCATCATATCCATTAAATCTTTCTTCGAAATAAATGGTTTCTTCAGGAAGGTTGGCATAGAAAATAAGGAGAAATTGACTGAACCAAACGTAAGCCCAAAATATGGAGAATCCGAACATTAGTTTACCTAAATCCTGAATTGCCGATTCATTTACACCCTTCATATATCCTTTTTCTTTTAAAAGGATAATTGATAACATAATTGCAGCCAAACCTGCAACGTGCCAGCTGGCAAGATGGTACCAACCGAACATTGTTGAAAACCAATGAGTGTCAATAGACATGGATAAATCCCATGCTGCAGTAGAACTAGTAACAGCAAAAAAGATAAGGAACATTTTTGCATAACTACGACTCTTGTTATAATATGAGATATCGTTGTTTTGATCTTCTAATAATGAATATTTTCTAATCTGCAACCATAAGTAATACCATACAACAAAATAAACCAGTATTCGGGCAAGAAAAAATCCAAAGTTCAGATACCATGATTTTCCGGCTATGATTTTGTCAAAATGGTGGCTGGTTGGATCCATTATGCCGTCATGAGTCCAATGGAATACGATGTGTCTGGTAGATGGAATAAGGAATAAAATTAAAATTACCGCAGCTGGTACAACCATAAAAGATGGAAATGCTTCGGGAATTCTTTTAAACGAAGTATACCAACCAGCTTTTGCTACATAATTATATGAAAGGAAGAATACACCAACCAGAGAAATTCCTAAAAAATAAACACTGTTCATCCATAAGTTGGCAATTATTCTATTCATCAATGAACCTTCTTCATGGCTTTCTCCACTCGCCCCGTGCTCTGTGGCATGACCCGCAGCGGCATGTCCTGCTTCATGAGCACCTTGGAAACCACCTGGTCCCCAAATTCCGGCATTAATTAAAAAAGCCCCAATCCCAACCAAGGCTACACCAATTATTGCGGCAATAATTAATTTTCTCTTCAATTCAGAGCTGAATTCGAAGTTTTCTTCTACAGAATGATTTTCGTGCTTATGAGCCATCTTAATTCTATATTTTTTCCCTTTTGATGGGTATTATTTTTCTTTAATCTTTTTAGCTTCCTAATTGTAATCTTTGAACGTAGTGTACTATTTTCCATCTTTCCTCAGGTAGCACCTGAGAAGCATGCGACCACATTCTGCCTTTGCCGTTAGTAATTACCCAATAAATATGTCCACCAGGAATATTTTTTAAAGCATCAGACGAATAATTTGGAACACCTTTATAATATTCTGCTACTTTACCGTCACCTGCTCCGCCTGTACCATGACAGTGCTGGCAATTTCTTTCATATAATACTTTACCTTCTTCTTCTACACTTTCTGACCAGGGAATAGGATTAGTCAATAATCTACCCGCCATTTCAATGCTATCTTTTGGAATGTCATACATCATAAGATCATGCACCATTGAGCTATCATCCTGCATAAAATCCGTATTGTATTTTCTTCTGGATACTGTTCCAGCTACTGGCTCACGCATATTCATTCCATGAGGATTTATTGAATTACTTCTCCACTGGGTCTGAGCTTCATATGCTCTTGAATTATACATATTTGGAGCAAACTCAATTCCTGTTCTATTGGGATTATTACAAGATCCCAAAACAAATAGTAATATGGATAAGCCAAATAGCAGAGCGTTATTTTTATTATTCTTTGTCATTTTCTAAACCTCTTTAACATTAACTTCTACGGCACCTGATTTACTTAGTATCTCGGTTATGTTTTTTTCTGAATCTTTATTTTTTGACAAGTCAATTGCCATTACAAATTTATCATCAGTAATTCTTTGATCGAAAATTACAGGTTTGGTAGTTGGCCCAAGACCTTCCATTACAAAGAATGTAAAAGCCATTCCGTATGATGCAAGTAAAACTGTTAATTCGAAAACAATTGGAATATTGGTTGGAAAAGGAATAAAGTTTTTACCACCTATGTTCATTGGCCAATCGAAACCAAGAGTCCAGAATGTTAATAGAAATGCTAAAGCAGTACCCGTAATACCAAACAGGAATGCCGCAACTCCCATACTGGCTCTTTTATATCCCAGTGCTTGATCCATACCATGTATCGCATAGGGAGTATATACTTCATGTATATTAACTCCTCCGCCACGAACATCCGATACAGCATGTAAAATGGTATCTTCGTCGTTATAAACACCTATTAAAAATTTATTGTTTGCCATTATTCAGACAGCTTTTAATTCTTTATTTTTTATCTTCAGATGATGTTTTTAAAACCGCTTTTACTTCAGCCATATTTATTACAGGTAAGAATTTTGCAAATAACAAGAAGCAAGTAAAGAACAAACCAAATGTAAACAAGTAATCACCTATATCACCCATTCTCGGGGTAAAGTACGTCCAGCTTGATGGTAAATAATCACGATGCAATGATGTTACGATAATTACAAATCGCTCAAACCACATTCCGATATTTACAACTACAGCTATTACAAAAGAAACTACAATGTTTTCTCTAAGTGCTTTAAACCAGAATATTTGTGGCGACAAAACATTACAGGTCATCATCATGGCATATGACCACCAAAGTGGCCCTGTAGCTCTATTGATAAATGCATAACTTTCATATTGTACTCCTGAATATGCTGCAATGAAAAATTCAGTTATATAAGCGACACCTACGATTGAGCCGGTTATTGTTATTACTTTATTCATCAAAGATATATGCTCGATAGTTATATAGTCTTCCATTTTAAAAACCACACGAGTAATAAGCATCAGGTTTTGAACCATGGCGAATCCAGAGAAAATTGCTCCTGCAACAAAATATGGCGGAAAAATGGTTGTGTGCCATCCCGGTATAACGGAAGTTGCGAAGTCAAATGATACAATGGTATGTACTGAAAGTACTAATGGAGTAGATAAACCAGCTAATATCAATGAAACATCTTCATATCTTGCCCAAGCTCTTGCTCCACCTGTCCATCCAAATGAAAGTGCACCGTAAATAGTTTTTCTTATACCAGTTGCTCTGTCACGAATCGTTGCTAAATCTGGAATCAGACCAATATACCAGAATAGTACTGATACAGAAAGGTAAGTAGAAATTGCAAATACGTCCCAAACAAGCGGTGAGTTAAAGTTTACCCAAAGTGAACCGAAAGTATTTGGTATTGGTAATGCCCAATAAGCTAACCAAGGACGACCCATGTGGAAGAAAATGAATGATCCTGCACAAAGTACAGCGAAAATGGTCATTGCTTCTGCAGCTCTGTTAATAGATGTTCTCCATTTTTGACGGAAAAGTAGGAGGATTGCTGAGATTAGTGTACCGGCGTGACCAATACCTACCCACCATACAAAATTGGTGATATCCCATGCCCAACCTACTGTTTTATTTAAACCCCAAACACCTAGTCCTTGCCACCAGGTACGGCCTACCCAATATCCGCCATATGCGAATACCAATAGAGCCACACCAAAAGCAATTTTCCATTCTTTGGTTGGTTCGCCTTCTACCTGCTTGCAGATATCTTCTGTAACATTGTGATAAGTTTTACCACCGGTTACCAGTTTTTCTCTTATGGGTGAAACTACTTGCATAATTAATATCCCTTTACTTTGATTGGGAATTTCTTATCGTTTAAAATTCTCAAATATTTATTTATGCGTGATGCCCTTCGTGAGCTTCATGCGTTTCAGATGCTATTGCCTTATCTTTGTTCCTGATTTTGGTCAGATAACTAACTTGCGGCTGAACATTAATTTCTTCTAATACATGGAATGCTCTACCTTCTTTCTCACGTGCTAAAATTTTCGAAATTCTCGATTCCGGATCAAGCATATCACCAAAAGTAATGGCGTTTGTTGGACATGATTGCGAACATGCTGTTTCAATTTCGCCATCTTCTGGTCTGCGTTTTGCTTTTTTGGCAACGAGTTTACCGGCTTGTATACGCTGAACACACATTGAACATTTTTCGATAACTCCACGAGAACGAACGGTTACGTCTGGATTCAATACCATACGTCCTAGTTCATTATTCATATTGTAATCGAAATCATCGTTTTCGAAGTATTTCCACCAGTTGAATCGACGAACTTTATAAGGGCAGTTGTTTGCACAATATCTGGTTCCAACGCAACGGTTATAGGTCATTTGGTTAAGGCCTTCTGAGCTATGAGTTGTTGCCAAAACGGGACATACAGTTTCGCACGGTGCATTGCTGCAGTGTTGACACATCATTGGTTGAATAACAACTTCAGGATTCTCAGACGCTATTTCCATTCTACGCAAATGATTAATATCAATGCTGTATTCAGAATTTTCGTCAGATGAATAATATCTATCTAGGCGAATCCAGTGCATTTCACGAGCTCTTACAACTTCTTTCTTACCCACCACGGCAACATTGTTCTCAGCTTGGCATGAAACCAGACATGAAGCACAGCCCGTACAAGTATTTAAGTCAATAACCATTCCCCAGCTATGATTTTGTTTCTCATGGCCATTCCAAAGAGTTATTGTATATGGTTTTTTAGGCCCAGTAGAAGTTTCGATCATTGGTTCGAATCTACCAGCCTTATCATTCTTTACGTATTCACTTAATACAGATTCTTGCACAACCGCCTGACGTCCCATTACTGTTTCGTGAGTTTGGGTTTGAGCAAGTGTATAACCGCTTTTTGTTTTTTCTATTTTAGCTCCACCTGTCCAGAATTTATTGGAAACACTGAATGGATAGGCATTTTGACCTACATTTCCTGCTTTACCAGCGGCAGTTCTTCCATACCCCATTGCTACCGAAACCGTACCATGAGCTTGTCCGGGTTGAATCAATATGGGGAGCTCAATTGAATAATCTCCAGCTGATAATTTAGCCCAATCACCTTGTGCTACACCTAATTCATTAGCCGTTTTTTGAGATAAGGCTAAAGTGTTTTCCCAAGTTACCTTTGAAATTGGATCAGGAAGTTCTTGTAACCATGGGTTATTAGCCTGAGAACCTGTACCAATTGCTATAGATTCGAAAACGCTAATCTCAAGACCATTGTCTTTATTTGAAGAAAGCGAACCTACAGCTGCCGAGGAAAGGTCTGCATTAAATGCAGTATTGGTACTAGTGCTTGCTCCTGTTTCAAATACTCCATCGTGTAGAGCCTGAACCCATGAACTTCCACCTAAAATATTTGCTTGCCAGTAATTCTTTAAATATTGTTGATAGCTACTATCTGAACCACTCCATTTCAATAGTGAATCCTGATATTGGCGTGTATTAAAAATTAAGGAGATAGTAGGTTGCATTAAAGAATACGAACCCGTTTTTGGCTCAGCATCACCCCATGACTCTAAATAATGAGGAGCCGGAGCTATGTAAGTACATTTTGCAGCAGTTTCATCTGCACGATCCGCAAAAGAGATAGATGTTTTAACTTTAGTCAACGCCTCAGCTATTTGAGCACCCAATGAATGATCATAAACAGGATTGGCATTTAGGAATATTACGGCTTCAATTTTACCGGATTTCAATTCTGACACAAAAGTGGTGATATCAGATTCGTTGCCTTGACGGGTATTTATTGTTTTGCTAAAATCAATGGTATTGCCGTAGCTTCCAAGTGAGGTATTAATGGCATTAACAAGAATTTGTACATTTACATCATTACTTCCTGAAACAACTAGAGCTTTGCCATTACTATTCTTAAGATCGGCTACGCATTTATCGACTATTTCCGATTTAAAATTACTTGAGCCAATTGAATTACCTGTCAATTTATTATATAAGGCAACTAATAATGCACCTTCTTCAGATGGCTTCATCATTTGACGATAATCTGCGGCAGCTCCCGTAGTTGTCATCCCAGTTTCGAACTGATAGTGGCGTGACATGCTTTTCTTACCATCTTTACCACTGGTAAGTCTTCTGCCTTTTGCCCATTGTCCTGCAAATTCAATAGGTGATACCCAAGTACCTAGGAAATCACAATTAATCCCGACAATCGTGTCTGCATTATCAAATCTATATGAAGGAATAGCTGCCTTGCCGAAGTTTGATTTATTTGCTTCCAGTAAACCTGAAACAGAATTTGGATCGTACGAAATATGTATTGTGGAAGGATATTTCTGTTTAAATTCTTGGATTACAGAATTTGTGGATGGTGAAAGTATGGTGCCTGAAACTAATCGGATTGCATTGGCTGAATTAAGACTTGAAGTAACTTCTTTATCTAAATCTTCCCAAGAAATATCAGTTCCTGCTTTTTGAGGACCTTTCAACTTCTCGATATCATAAAGAGATAATACCGATGCATGTACTCTGGCATTAACGCCACCATTTGTTACTTTAGAAAGTTTGTTTCCCTCAATTTTAACAGGTCTTCCTTCAACAGTTTTTACCAGAATGCTGCAATAATCGCCACCTTCAGAATAAGTAGAGGCGAAATAATTCGGAATACCTGGCTCTACATCAACCGGTTTGTTTAAATAAGGAATTGTTTTTCTTACAGGTGCATCACAAGCAGCTAACGATACAGCAGCCACACCAAAACCAAGCATTTTCAGAAAATCGCGGCGATGAGTTCCGCCATCTATTTCTTCCAGATTAAATTCCTGATCAGCGTTTTTTACAACACTAATGTCATTTTTCAACTCCTCTATTCCTTTCCAATACCTTTTATTAGTATTATCCATGAGTTATTAATTATTTTTCCTCGTCGGTATTTTTTTAAACTAATTTGATGTTTGTGATATTAATAGTGACATCTAGCACACTCTAATCCACCTATATCTTCCACTTTCATTGGATCACCGGATACATTATTATGAGCTTCAAGTAAAGCATCATAATAAGCATTGCCTTTTGAATTCACATCTGTTTGGCGGTGACAATCAATACACCATCCCATGGTTAAAGAATGACGTTGTTCTACAACTTCCATTTTATTAATTTGTCCATGGCAATTTTCGCAATCTAATCCCGCCACATTGGTATGTTGTGAGTGATTGAAATAAGCCAAGTCTGGTAAATTATGTACACGAACCCATTCCACCGGCTGATCATTTTCAATTGCGGTATAAATCTTTTGAATTTCAGGGGACTCTCTTTTAATTGTATTGTGGCAGTTCATACAAATATTTGAGGAAGGTATACCTGCTTGCTTCCCTTTATAAACACCTGTATGGCAATAGGCACAATTAATTTCCATTTCGCCTGCGTGCAGTTTGTGAGAAAATGCAATGGGTTGAGTAGGTGCATAGCCCTGATGAACTCCAATGCCATATAAACCATCGAAAGTAGCTTTTGAGCCCAATAAGAGGAACAACCAGATAATAGCATTTCGTATAGTCTTATTGCCTATTGCAGTAGCAAAAATGTTTTTCAGATTTTCTACGAAACTTTTTTCAGGACCAGCATCCGCATTTTTATTGGAAAGTTTATTCAAAAGACCAAGAACTGCAATAAGTGCAAAAAGCACCAAAACCATAATAACCAATAAGGATACCATGACAATATTGAAGAATTTTCCTCCACCGGCTTCTTGTGTTCCTGAGTCATTGGCACCAGCCACCTCGCCCGCGGGAGCAGCTGCAGCAGCTTCATTAGCTGATTTTACATAAGCCAGAATGGACTTGATTTCGGGATCACCGAAACTTTGAAAGGCCGTCATTTGAGTCTTATTGTACTTTTCATACAAATCGACAGCATATTTATCACCGCTGGCAATTACTGCCGCAGGATTATTTATCCATTTTTTTAACCAGGCGTAGTCTCTTCTTTCTTCGATTCCTTTCAAACCAGGTCCAACTACTACGGCATCGCCTGTTGCGTGACATTGGGCACAATTGTTTTTGAAAAGTTTTTCTCCCGTGGCCACATCGCCATCTGCAGAAGCATCTTGTGCAAAACTGTAGGAGAGTGAAGTGGTTAAGAATAATAGAAGTAAGAACTGTTTAGAAATTGCTTTAAACATATCTATTATTGATGATGCATTTTTTTTTCAGAGTGCAAATCTAGCTATGGATTGGGTGTCTTCAAAAAACTTATTTGATTTTTTTTATGAATAATTTCAATTTAGAATTATTACAAATAAATCCTTAAGTAGTTCTTTTTAAGTGTGTTAAAACAAAAAATACCACATAAAAATGAACTTATAAAAGCCATTTCTAAATGGTATTTTAACAAGAATGTAATAAAATATTTTTCTTGTATTGTGAGGTCTCGAGCGGATTCGAACCGCTGTACGTGGTTTTGCAGACCAGTGCCTAGCCACTCGGCCACGAGACCATGTTCATAATACAACCTAATTGTTGAATTATATTGTAAAGCTACAATTGGCATGCCAAAGCAGCAAGTTGTTTTTGAAAATTAGCAGGTGATTTGCAAAATTTATCACCTGCCAATTTTATAAAGTACTACTCTTCAGTAGTTTCTTCTTCTTTTTTCTTACTGGATTTCTTTTTCGCTCCGCTTTCCATTTGGTCTTTCAGAGCAGCAAGAGCTTCCAGGTCACCTAAAGTTGACTTTTCAGCAGACTGTGCTTTTGGAGCAGCTTTTGCTGAAGCTTTCTTCTTGGTTTCTTTTTTCTCTTCTTCGGTAGGAACTTCCCAAACTTTCGAATGAGATAGAACTATTTTCTTTTCCTCTTTATTAAATTCAAGTACTTTGAATGCTAATTTTTCACCTACTTCTGCCTGAGAACCATCTTCTTTCGTCAGGTGCTTAAAAATAGCCGAACCCTCGATACCATATGGTAACTCTAGTGCTGCTTGCTTATCTGATTTAGAAATAATGGTACATTCATGCTCGCTGCCGATTGCAAAAACCGTTTCGAAAGTATCCCAAGGGTTTTCTTCCAAGTGTTTATGGCTTAGTGCAAGTCTTCTGTTTTCGGTATCTAGTTCAAGTACAATAACATCTAATTCATCTCCGATTTTTACAAAATCAGATGGATGCTTTATTTTTTTGGTCCATGAAAGATCAGATACGTGAACTAAACCATCTATACCCTCTTCCAATTCCAGGAATAAGCCAAAGTTAGTCAGGTTACGCACAGTACCTTTATGTTTAGTACCTACTGCATATTTGCTTAATAGATCTTGTTTGGTCCATGGATCATCAGTCAACTGCTTAATGCCAAGAGACATTTTTCTTTCGTCTTTATCCAAGGTAAGTACTACGGCGTCAATTTCGTCTCCGATCTGAAGGAAATCAGATGGATTACGTAAATGCTGAGACCATGACATTTCAGAAACGTGAATCAAACCTTCAACACCCGGGGTGATTTCAAGGAATGCACCGTAATCTGCAATGTTCACTATTTTACCGTGAACTTTAGAACCAACTTCAAGGCCTTCTGCAAGAGAATCCCAAGGATGAGATTCCAGTTGTTTCATACCTAGTGAGATACGTTTTTTGTCATCATCAAAATCCAATACAACCACATTGATCTTATCATCAAGACTAAGTATTTCGTTTGGATGATTAACACGACCCCAGGAGATATCAGTAATGTGAAGTAAACCATCCACACCACCCAGGTCAATAAACACACCGAAGTTGGTTATATTTTTCACAACACCTTCCAATACCTGACCTTTTTCCAGGTTTGTAAGTATAAGTTGACGTTGTTTTTCAAGATCTTTTTCGATCAATACTTTGTGCGAGACTACAACGTTGTCGTTAGCATGGTTGATTTTAACCACTTTAACTTCCATTAATTTGTTAACAAAAACATCGAAGTCACGGATTGGCTTAACGTCAATTTGAGATCCGGGTAAGAATGATTCAATACCGAAGATATCCACGATAAGTCCACCTTTGGTACGTCTTTTTACGAAAGCATCTAAAATAGTATCTTTTTCAAGAGCTTCTTCAATTTTGCTCCAGGCAGTAAGAATTCTTGCTTTTTTGCGTGAAATGATCAATTGACCAAGTGCATCTTCTTGTTTTTCGATAAACACTTCAACGGTGTCACCTACTTTAAGGTCAGGTAAGTCACGGAATTCTGAACGAGAAACAATTCCATCAGATTTGAATCCGATATTTAAAAGAACTTCTCTGTCGGTAATTCCTACTACAGTAGCATTTACTACATCTTTTTCTTCGATGGTAGATAAGGTATCACCATAAATTTTTTCTAATTCTTCTTTTTCTGAGGTAGAATATCCTCCGCCGATTCCTTTTTTTGAGACTCTGTCCCAATCAAATTCAGGAAATGTTTGATTACTCATAAATAATTGATAGTGAGCTCTGGGATACATTAATACTCCGAGCATTGAGTACTAAAATTTAGTTTAAATATTTAACCCTTTTTTAAAAGGACTGCAAAAGTAGAGAATTGTGCTTGGTTTTCAAAAAAATGCAGGAATAAAATATTAAACAGCTAGTCTCGCATTGGAAGCGGTGTCGTTTACACCCAGAAATTGTGCCCAGTTTCGATCGGAATTGATGGCCATTTCTCTCAAAAAATTAGTGAGAGAGGGCTTGAATGGCTTTACTTGCATTGGCATTCTTGCTTCTTCAGGTGTGTAATCACCTTTACGTGAGTTACATTTTTTACAAGCCGTTACCAGATTATCCCAATTGGTTTTTCCTCCACGCGATTTAGGCATTACATGATCGAGTGTCAGGTCTTTGTGATGACCACAATAAACACATTTATTTCCATCCCGTTTAAAAATATTTTGCCGGTTTAAAACTACGCCTTTGTAGGGCTTGCTCACATAATTATTTAGTTTGATTACCGAAGGTAGTGGATAAGAAGTACTTACTGTGCGGAGGCGGAATTTTTCATTTTCAGATATTAGTTCGGCCTTGTTAAGGTAAACCAGTAGAAAAGCCTTCGTAACAGTACAGATGCTTAAAGCAGTGTAGTC
Organism: Jiulongibacter sp.; assembly: GCA_024645245.1. GTDB lineage: Bacteria > Bacteroidota > Bacteroidia > Cytophagales > Spirosomataceae > JAHEBN01. Next base: position 80,019 of record JAHEBN010000002.1, read on the forward strand.
AGCATTTAATACCAGAACTTTCCGACCCATAAATTTTAACAGAATTAAAAAATGTAAGGCAAGATACTGATATTAAGCGAATTTCAAAAAGGAATCGGCATTATGAAATTTTAAAATTTTCTATTTTCAGATCTTTCTACATCCCGGCTTTTGATGGACTCTCTTTTGTCGAAAAGTTTCTTTCCTTTTCCAAGTGCAATTTCTAATTTAGCCAAACCGGAATCATTAATATACAGCCTGGTAGGGATGATTGTTAATCCTACATCTTTAAGCTTTTCACTTAATTTTTTAAGTTCTCTTTTGTGAAGCAGAAGTTTTCTATTGCGTAAAGGCTCATGATTATAGTGGGTTCCAAAATCGTAGGGTGAAATATTCAGGTTTTTAACAAAGAGTTCTTTTTCCTGAAAAAAACAATAGGCTTCAGAAATATTGGCTTTTCCCATTCTTAAAGACTTTATCTCTGTACCGGTTAGTACAATACCTGCATCATACGTATCCAGAAAACTGTATTCGAAAGATGCTTTTTTATTTTTTATGGAAATATTTTTTACGAAGTCTTTACTCATTTATCTTTATTGGAGATGCAAAAGTACAAATAAAAAATCCCTGCCTCAATATTAGTGACAGGGATTCCGACTTACGTGCTTTCCTAATAATCCATGTGCTACCACGAAAACGTGGCCTCAACTGCGGATTAACTCTTCAAGAGCAATGCTCTAATATTTTTAAGTTACGTGTGGTAAAAGTCAACAAATTTATGAACTGATTTTCGAAAATCCAATCATTTGAGCAAATTCTGTCTTTTTCAACTAATTGTCGGTTTAAATTGTTTAGTTTGAAAAACCGTTCATGATTATTTCTTTTGCCAATACTATGCCAAAAATGTCGCCGTTTAAAAATATTTTTTTATTTAATTTAAACTATTGAAATTTATCTAAAGGCTACAAAGTGTCAAACGACGGTTAATTTGCTAATTTTGTGCGAAATACATTTTTTTACATCTCTTAATATATACGTATTTGCTTAACACTCCGCTTATAAGTACTGCAAAAAAAAAGGAAAAAACTATATTAGTTGGCCTGATTACTTTGAATCAAAATGTTGAAAAAACCAGAGAATATCTGGATGAACTAGAATTTTTGGCCAAAACTGCCGGTGCCGAAACCATTAAAAAATTTACACAAAGACTTAATTATGCAGATCAAAAGACTTTTGTAGGCAAAGGTAAACTGGAAGAAATACAAACCTGGATACTGGACAACCCGGTTGATTCGATCATTTTTGACGATGATTTGAGCCCTTCACAAGTTAGAAATCTGGAAAATGCTTTTAAAGAAACAAAAGTGTTAGATAGGAGTCTTTTGATTTTGAATATTTTCTCTCAAAGGGCTAAAACAGATCAGGCCAAGCGACAGGTTGAATTGGCTCAATATCAATATTTGTTTCCCCGGCTTACCCGAATGTGGAGTCACCTGAGCCGCCAAAAAGGAGGTATAGGTATGCGTGGACCGGGTGAGAAGGAGTTAGAAACTGACAAACGTATTGTTCAGGATCGGATCGCTTTTTTAAAGAAAAAGCTGGAAGGAATCGATAAACAATCGATGGTGAGGCGAAAAGAAAGAAGTAGATTGGTGCGTGTTGCCTTAGTAGGGTATACCAATGTCGGGAAATCAACTTTGATGAATACCCTTGCAAAGGTGGATGTTTTTGCTGAAAATAAGTTATTTGCTACTATTGACTCTACGGTAAGAAAACTTACCATCGGAAACATCCCTTTTTTACTTACAGATACGGTTGGCTTTATAAGAAAACTTCCTACTACGCTTATCGAATCATTTAAATCTACTTTAGATGAAATCAGAGAAGCGGATATTCTGGTTCATGTGGTGGATATTGCACATAAAGCCTTTGAAGAGCAAATAGAAGTGGTAATTAAAACTTTGGCAGAAATTGGTGCAGGAGATAAGCCAATGGTTTTGGTTTTTAATAAACTGGATAGCTACCAGCCGGAGTCGGAAGAAGGCCTGGATGATCATTTAGCTACAGAAGAAGACCTGGAGAAAAATCTGGAAAGGTTAAAGAATAGTTATTTAAATGATAACACGGCCAACGTAGTTTTTATATCTGCTGAGAAAAAAATCAATATTGAGGAGTTGAGAAATGTTCTTTTGAAATTGGTTACCGAAAAACACTTTGATATATATCCGAATTGGGATCCAACACAGAATCCCATGTACGACTGGCAAGGGGTGCAGCAATAACTATTTCTTTTTACTGGATTTTGCCTTTGGATTAAATTCAAGAGATTTATTTATCCAAAAGCTTAAATCGTCTTCGGAATCGTAACCAAATGGGGATACCTTCAAATAACCAATCATAATTCTTCCATTCATTTGCATTTGATCTACTTCCTCTTTTTGGGTTAATAAATCTACTTCAAGAGGATCAATTCGAAACATTAAGCCATCTTTAAATGTCCCAAATGCCATTTTGTCATCAATCATAAAGCAAATTCCACCGAACATTTTCTTTTCGATCCAAGTGATTTTCTTTGATTCTAAAAGATTTCTCAATCGGTCAAGTAGAAATGTATCAATTGCCATATTTGTCGTTTCTTAAATATTCATTGGAAATTATTACTTCGAATATGACCAAAAACCAATAGTTTTGCAAATCAGGTCTCATAGTTCAACGGATAGAATAGATGTTTCCTAAACATTAGATGTGGGTTCGATTCCCGCTGAGACCACTTTTTATTAAATCTTAAAAATGAGAATTAATAGATAATTTCTTTTAAAAGAAAACTCTTCACCTATTCAGATTTTAATTTCTCGCCAATAAACAGCCATAACCAGATCATTTTGATAATCGAGCCAAGTAAAACGTGAAATTGTTAGAAGCCATATTCCAACATGTATTAAATTAAGCTATTTTAGGTCATAATTATTCATGCAATTACTGCGGAAAGATTATACAACACGACGCCAAACAAGCCATACAACTTCCGCCATTATAAATTTTGCATATTAAAATCGGTTCAGTTTTAAGAAGACTGTTTAACCATTAACAGTCAGGTTTTGCTTAAAGCAGATAAGCAGATTTGGTTTTGATCTATTCCGGAAATCCTCATGAGGTCTAATTTCTAAATATGAAATAGTTTCGCAAAAGGTAGAATTTTAATAAAAAATGGTACTCTTTTTTTAATTGTGTTTAACTTACACTATCTTAGAATATTCAACCATTTTTAAAGAATATTTTCTATGAAGTTCAATCCTATTAAAAAATCAAAATTAATCTTAGGGCTTATATACTTGCTTTTTGCAGGTACTTCTATCGCACAGGATGGCACTATTTATCCATTGGAGATTCCCGAAGAGCCAAATGCAATTCCGCTCGGAACTGGAGGGGTGGAGAACCAGCCAGCTACAGAAACGTGGTTTCGTCAATGGGGAGACCCTATGGCTCGCAATATTACAAAAGCAACTTTGACGCCTTTCTTACCTGAAAAGGGAAAGGCAAACGGGGCAGCGGTAATCGTGGCACCAGGTGGTGGTTTTAGTTGGTTGTCGATGGGAAATGAAGGCTGGGAAGTCGCAGAGGCTCTTACCAAACAAGGTTATGCCGCTTTCGTACTAAAGTATCGTTTAAATCCTACGCCTGAAAAATTGGAAGACTTTTCGGCATGGATGAACCGTCCGCGTACCCCGCCACCAGCTACAAGTAATGCCTCAAAGACGGAAACAGCTCCAGCACCACCGCAAAGAAACTTAAGTAATCAACTGGAAGATGCCGAGGCTGCTTTTGCCATGATTATCAAACGTGCTGATGAATGGGGCGTAGATACCAAAAGAATAGGAATGATAGGTTTTTCGGCTGGTGCCGGACTGACTATGCATGCTACATTAAACTCTAAAACTATGGATTTGGCTTTTATTGGCCCTATTTACGGCGGTATGGGACCTGTGGAAGTTCCTAAAGATGCACCACCCATGTTTAGTGCCATTGCTTCTGACGATTTTCTTTTCAGAGGGCAGTTTGGGGTAATTGATTCATGGTATAAAGCGGGTATTCCGGTAGAGTTTCACCTATATCAAAATGGTGGCCATGGATTTGGCCTTGGAAACCCAAACCGAACCAGTAACAAGTGGTTTGATGCCTTTGCACATTGGTTGGATGTCAATAATTTCAATAAACCGATGACGATTAAATAAACTTTTAAAGATTTAAAGTATCAAATTTGACTAAAAAATGGGAGAGCCGAGGCTCTCCCATTTTTTAGTTATTATAATTCAAATTTACACTCATCTTCCTTATAATCACCTGTTTATTCGCCTCATTTTTAGCCAATTCCAAGACTTTTTGTAAATGCTCTTTGGCTTTTTGGGATTCGGATTCTTTGTAGAGTTCGGCGATGAGGTCGTGGTAAAGGTGGTTTTCCTGAAGGTTTAGTTTTAGGGCTTCTTTCAAGGCAACTTCTTTACCGTAGACCATGGCGAGGGCGTAAGTGCGATTGAGAGCTATGATGGGGGTGTATTCGATTTACAAAAGACGATTGTAAATTTGTAAAATAGCCGTCTATTTTTATTTTTCGTTAAACTCTTTTTGGGTAAGCCAATACGCTATCATGGCTTCCAAATGTTATTTACTGTAGGTACCTGCCTAAGATTTTTCGAGAAAGTACATTCACTGCACTATCAAGGCATCATCCCATTTCAATTTGTTTTGTCGCCGTATAAAATTATTTCGCCAGTCCGGTTTTATCATTATTCAAAACGTAAGGAATGAAGACAAAAAAGTGCCATCAATACACTTACTTTGGGTTGGTTGGTCAAAATGTTTTCAGTCAATAGATTCAAAAGCCGCATGGCTTCCAGGCAGAGGTCATTTTCCAGGGCCTTGGTGGACGAATAATAACCTTCATTAAACAATAAATACAGCACCGAAAGTACATTTTACAGTCGGGATTCCAGCTCATTTTCGTGTGGAAAGCTGAGGTCAATTTTTGCATCTTTGAGTTTGTGTTAGCACTGTAAAGTCGTTTAGAAATGGTTTCAGTATATAGGAGAGTGGCCACTGCGTTTACAAAGCCAATTCCTGTACTATACTGATAACTAGCGATTTGGAGAAATTTAGAAGTGCATGGTCCCCACGAATACCTTAGAGGGGCAAAAGCAATTGTTTTCTTAAATAAATCACTGCTTTTAGTCTAAAATTTAGAATAATTAACTTTTACATATTTTTCTGTATTCATTCTATTTACTCTAGCTTCTTCCACAACTTCAACGCCACTTTGAATCAAAGTGTCGTTTCTAATTTCTAGTGTAAAATGAAAGTCATTTCCTTCCCATTGTCTATCCGAGCAGTACTCAAGATTTTCTGTATATTTGTTTCCTACCAATTCATAAGTTCCTGCACCTGAAGAATAAACTGCTGTACTATCTTTTCCTTTAGATAAATCATGCAAGTGGAAAGCGAAATGTGACTTATTAATAATTTTTATGAACGAGGTGTTCTGGTCGTATTTTGTAACTGTTTTAACTCCGTTCTCTTCAAGAGTTGCTTCAAAGAGTTTCCAAGTTCCTTCAATCTCTAGGTTGCTTTTATCGATTGCTGGTCTGCATGAAACAATAATCAAAATCAAAAGGAATAGTACTCTTTTCATTCGTCAATAATTTTTATTTGATGCTAAATTTTCAAACTCCTATAAAAGTAAAAAACGGACTTCTAGATTGCAAAAGTCAAGAATAATATTCATTATGTTAACCTTTCGACTAATCTGTTTGGCACATCCAAACTACTCAACTACAAGTATATAGTTTTATTTACCTTTAAAAGTTGTTAAAAGTCTTAGAGTCCTCTCCAGGTGTGAGCTTTATAAGCTAATTACTTCCCTGGTATATTTACCTCTACACCAACAGGAATAGGCAATCCTATGTACGGAAGACCTTCTGGAGTCCAGTATAAACGTTGCATTCTTGGCGAACGATTATTTCCGCAGCCTTGGCCAGGTTGTGGATTCGCATGGTATAAAATCCAGTCTTCTTTGCCATTGGGCGATTTGAAAAATGAATTGTGCCCGGTGCCATAGACGCCATTTTCTGCTGATTGTTGAAAGATTGGTTTGGGATTTTTTTTCCAAGCCAACGGATCCAAAATGTCTCCCGTTCCGTTAAATTCCATGAGTCCCAAGGAGTAATTATCCGTCCAGCACCCACTTGCCGAAAATACAATAAACAGTTTATTGTCATGCTCCAAAAACTGTGGACCTTCATTAACTTGCACATTAATTTTGCTACCATTTCGCATTAAGTTTCCATATAACTCCCAATTGTAAATAGGGGTCCCAATCTTTGACCTTTCGCCCTCTATTGTGTAAGGGTTACTCATTTTAGCTATGAAAATTTCTTGTTTACCGTCTGCGTCACCTTCCCAGCCCGACCAAGCCATGTATAACTGGTGCTTGTAGTCAATAACGTTGGCATCTATTGCCCATTTGTCTGTTTTTGCAGCTATTTTTCCTATAAATTTCCACTCGCCCAAAAAAGGGTCTGGGTTACTATTTTCCAAAGCATACATTCTATGGTTTTCATTTTTGCCAT
>JAHEBN010000052.1:0-9826 GCA_024645245.1 Jiulongibacter sp.
TATCGGGCGTATCCCGCATGGGCAATTCCCACTTTTTATTGGCCCAAAGGGCATAAAAATACCCGCATATCACGGTAAAAGCTCCCACCACCAAGCCGCCGATCATCATTACGCCAATGTCAACACCGAGTTCTTTGGCGACAAAAAGCGGTCCCGGAGTGGGCGGAATAAGGGAATGTGCCATAACACCCCCGGCAATAATCGCCATTAGGTTAAGACTGAAAGATTTTGGATTTCGAATGCTAACCGATTTCACCAAAGGTATCATCAGGTAAAAGACGGTATCGAAAAATACCGGTATACCAAGTGTAAAGCTACCGGCTAGAAAGGCCAGTGAGGAATTCTTTTGACCAACCAGGGCCAATACACTTCTAATTATTCGTTCAGCAGCACCACTTTTTAATAGAGAGGTACCGATTATAGAAGCCATTAGTATTAAGATTCCAACTTTGCCAACGGTATTGCCAAAGGCCGCAGCCAATCTGTTTCCAAGTAGTTGTTTCGACAATTTAATAGCCTCCGGTTCTGCCATTCCGGATTGAAGAGCAAAATCCAGAATAAGATTTTCAGAAGTAAGGAAACCCGTAATTAAGGCTGCCAAAAGAAGAGAAATTAAAGCATGTAATCGAAGTACTATGATTGCAAAAAGCACCACAGTTATTCCAATTCCTACGATTATCAATGGGCTCATAAAGCTCTTTTTTTAAGCGATTTATTCCGGATTGCTATCCAAAGCATTTCACGGTTTTTCTCTCAATCGATTGGTAAATTTAAATTTTAAATCTAATAAATGGGATAAAAGGCGGTAGTCTGTCCTGTACAGGAGTGTAAATTAATTTCTATGACTTCACAAATAAGATTTTGAATTTTGAAGAAATTTTAAAAATATAAAACTAACTTAATATCCCATTTAGTCATTTTCGGTAAAAAGCACCTAAGTTTGATCAAATTTATAAATAGAAATAACCCTAATACTTATACACAGATGAAATTACCTGTTTTTATACTTTCTGTCTTTTTGTTTTTGGCTTGTAAAAATCAAAATAAGTTGGTTGGCGAAGTCGAAATTCAGGAATTGAAAAATCTTCGGGTGAAAAGAGTTCAATTACCCAATGGCTGGTCTTTAACCCCAGTTGGTGAGAGTTTGAATTTGCAGGATTTGCCATTAAACTTAATCGTTTCGCCCACCAAGAAATACCTGGCAGTCACTAATAACGGTCAAAGCACGCAGAGTATCACCCTGATTGATGCCAAGAGTGAAAAAATACTGGATGATAAAAAAATCGACAAGGCATACGTTGGTTTGGCTTTTAGTCCCGATGAAAAGTATCTCTATGCTTCCGGAGGAAATGATAATAAAGTACTTATTTACAAAATTGTAAATTCCAAACTGGAGCTGGATGGTGAAATAATATTGGACAAACCCTGGCCTGTAAAAGTATCGCCTGCTGGAATATGTGCCACCGATAAATACATTTATGTGGTAGCTAAAGAAAATAACTCCCTTTATAAATTGGACATAGCTGGCAAAAGTATCCTGAAAAAAGTGGATTTACCGGCTGAACCTTATACTTGCCTGCTATCTCCCGATAAAAATTCTTTATACGTTTCCCTATGGGGTGGAGCAAAGGTGCTGATATTTGATGCGGCGGGTTTGGATCAAAAAGCAGCTATTGAAACAGATAAAAATCCTAACGATATGGTGCTTACCAAAGATGGAAAATACCTGTATGTTTCGCACGGCAACGACAATACCGTTTCTTTAATAGATACCGAAACCGGAGCTCGAATCGAAACACTTTCATGCTCCCTTTATCCCGATGCACCGCTGGGCTCTACACCAAATGGAGTGGCATTAAGTGAAGACGAAGCGATTTTGTATATCGCCAATGCCGATAATAATTGCCTCGCTGTATTTGAGGTGGAGAATAAAGGGAAAAGTCGTTCGCTTGGCTTTATTCCTACCGGATGGTATCCTACATCGGTAAAAACACTGGGTAACCGTGTTTTTGTAACCAATGGAAAGGGTTTTTCATCGTCGCCTAATCCCGATGGACCCAATCCGGTGAGTTCACGCGATCCGCAATTCAAAGGTCCTAATCCTCAGGCCGTACGTGGTTCGCAATACATCGGAGGTCTTTTTAAAGGTACCCTGTCTATGTTTGATGCACCTTCTGAGCGATTACTAGCCGAATATTCTAAATTGGTGTACGAAAATACTCCCTATAACAAATCGAAGGAATTAGCAACCGAAGGGGAACCAGGAAACCCCATACCCATGAAAGTAGGTGAGAGTTCACCAATTAAATACGTTTTTTATATCATCAAAGAAAACCGTACTTATGACCAGATTCTGGGGGATGTAAAGGCCGGAAATGGGGATGCCTCACTTTGCCTTTTCCCGGAAAAAGTAACACCGAATTTACATGCCATAGCCAATGAGTTTGTGCTATTAGATAATTTTTATGTTGATGCTGAAGTAAGTGCCGACGGACATAATTGGAGCACCGCGGCTTATGCCAATGATTACATAGAAAAAAGCTGGGTGACAAGTTATGGCGGTCGTGGAGGTACCTATGATTTTGAAGGCAGCCGTAAAATTGCTCATCCTAAAAACGGTTTTCTTTGGGACTTTGCTACCCGTGCTGGTCTGAGTGTGCGTTCCTATGGTATTTTTACCGACAAACCGGAGTTTTTGCCCAACCTTAAAAACAACATTTGTTATAATTACCCGCCTTATAACCTGAGTATTAAAGACAGCGATCGATTTGGGTTCTGGAAAGCTGATTTTGATTCTTTGCTGGCCATTCAAAAAGTTCCCAGATTGAATATGATACGGATGGGAAATGACCACACCGCCGGGGCAAGATTGGGGATGCCTACCACTTCGGCCATGGTTGCCGATAATGACCTTTCGGTTGGGAGATTGGTAGATTACCTTTCTCATTCTTCTATTTGGAAAGAATCGGTGGTTTTTGTGCTTGAAGATGACGCCCAAAACGGCTCCGACCACGTGGATGCTCACCGCTCTACAGCCTATGTGGCGGGTGGCTTGGTGAAAAGAAATTACGTAGATCATACCATGTACTCCACATCAGGAATGCTGCGTACTATTGAGCTTATTCTGGGTTTACCGCCAATGAGTCAGTACGATGCTGCAGCAATACCTATGTATAAGTGTTTTACTCCTGCTTTTGATAAAACACCTTTTGCACATCGGAAAAACAACATTGATCTGGATGAAATGAATATCGAGGTGAATGACAATTCCAGAAAATCAGGAAAAATGGATTTCTCGAAACCCGACCTGATCAATGATCTGGAAATGAGCAAAATTGTATGGCAATCGGTAAAAGGTTTACACAGTGAAATGCCAGCACCCAAGCGAAGTGCTTTTATAACTGTGGGTCAAAAAGAAGACGATGACGATGATGATTAATTCTGGAATGAATTTGCTCTTTCAATACCTGAAATGACTTATTTCAAAAGAAAATTAGAAGATTTAGACCATGAATTTTTTCCAGATTTTACAGCTATCGGCCGGTATTCTTAACCCGGCGGTAGATTCCACTATTCTAGAAACCGACATGTTGAATGAAGTGGTAGTGACCGCAAACAGGGAAGAAAAGAAGGCTTTTTTTGTGCCGGCAAGTATCAGCTCAGTAAATCAGAAGCACATCAACAAACACCTCTCCCGCACCACTCCCGAAATCCTTTTCGGCATGGCTGGTGTTTTTGTGCAAAAGACAAATCATGGCGGAGGCTCACCTTTTGTAAGAGGCCTTACCGGCAATCAGACTTTATTGCTGATTGATGGTATTCGGCTGAATAACAGTACTTTTCGATATGGGCCAAATCAGTATTTCAATACCATTGATCCCTTTTCCATAAGCCGCATTGAAGTTTTAAAAGGAGATGGCTCTGTGCAATACGGTTCCGATGCCATGGGTGGAACCATACAGGTTTTTACCGAAAACCCGGAATTCAAATCGGGCTTACATGGATATGCTTCTGGAAGGTTAGCGAGCAGTAAAATAGAGCAGTCCGGACGTGTTTCCTTATCTTATGGAACTGATAAAGTGGCACTAATGGCAAATTTTGGTAAAAGAAACTTCGGAGACCTGCCGGGAGGGAAAAATACAGGTATCCAAAAAGGATCGGGTTACGATGAACAAATGGCGAATTTTAAATCGATATTTAAGACTAAAAATGGGGAACTTACCCTCGCACATCAGTATTTCGAGGCCACAGATGTTCCGGTTTATCACAAATTGGTATTGGAAAATTATGCCATTAATCAATTTTCCACCCAAAGAAGAAACTTGTCGTATGCCAAACATGTACAGCGTACAGAAAATCCAATATTCAAAGAAATAAGCACTACGGCTTCCTGGCAACAAACATTAGAAGTAAGAGAGATCCAAAAAAATGGAGCAACTAATCTTTTGAAAGAAACAGATCACATAAGTACAAAAGGCTTAAATGTAAATGTCAAATCTGCTTTTTCGAAAAACTGGACAGCCAGTAGCGGTTTGGAATCTTATTTTGATTTGGTAAACAGCGATAAATTAATCCAGTATCCCGATTCGGCAGTCAAGCAGCGTGGCTTGTATCCGGATGATTCAAAAGCCTCGAGTTATGCATTTTATACCTTGCACACCTATAATTTAAATAAATGGAGTTTTGCTGCTGGTTTCCGATATAATGCTTTTTCGTTAAAAATTAAGGACGAAACTTTAGGGGTTTCTGACTTAAATTTCAATGCCGCTGTTCCTAATGTATCGGTAACCTACCTGCCCATTGATAATTATTTATTATATGTCCGATACAACAGGGGCTTTCGGGCTCCAAATGTGGATGATATGGGTACTTTGGGAATTGTCGATTTCAGGTACGAAATTCCGGCTTACGGATTAAAACCGGAAAGTGCCGATAATTTTGAATTGGGATATAAATTCAGATCTAAATGGCTATCGTTTTCAACAGCACTTTTTTACAACAAACTTACCAATCTGATTACCCGGGTGAAGCTCGAAAATCAGGTAAAAGATGCTTATCCCGTTTATATCAAAGAAAATGTGGAGTCGGCCTACTTGAAAGGTTTTGAATTTGATGTTCAGGGAATTATAAATGCTGAATTCAAGTATTTTGGCAATCTGACCTATACCTATGGCCAAAATTTAGCGAAAGATGAACCCTTGAGACGTACACCGCCTACTTTCGGAAGGCTAGGCCTGGAATACGACAAATCCGGCTTTTTTATTCGCCCCGAAATTCAGTTTGCCGGTGAGCAAAAACGCCTTGCTTCCGGCGATATTTCGGATAACAGAATAGGCCCTGAAGGTACAGCAGCATGGACTGTATTAAATGTATATTCAGGATTTAACTGGCGTTTTGTTTCGCTAAATATGGCTATACAAAACCTGGGAAATGTGGATTACAGATTACACGGTTCGGGTATTAATAGCGTGGGACGAAGTGCAGTTTTTGGCCTGAAATGTTCTTTTTAAATGCATTATAATAAAAACTTCATAAATGAAAAAAGTCTTGTTTTTTATACTTTTTACAAGTTCAGTTTTTGCTCAAAACTATAAAATTGAAGCTCCGGCAGGCAAGCTACCGGCTATGAAAAAGGATAATGGAATTAGCGTTATTCCCAATGGCAGACTAGTAACTCCAATGGGTAAATTGATTGCAACTGCTCCGCACCCGTATGGCCTTACCATCAGTCCGGATGGAAACACCGCAGTAACCGCCAACTCGGGAGTACGGCCTTTTTCTATCACCATTATCCATAATATAAATGCTGAAAAACCGGAGGTAATACAAGTGCCCAAAGGTGCCGAAAACGACGAAGGAATTCTGGAAGCCTGCTTTATGGGCTTGGCTATTACACCTGATAATCAATCTGTTTATGTTTCAGGCGGCGTAGCAAATAAAGTATTTAAATACGAATTGAAATCAGGACGACCAGCTGGTAGTATTGATTGCTCAGTAAAAGAAGATTATACACACGGGTATATAGGCGATATGGTTTTGACAAGGGATGGGAAAACCATGTTTGTTACCGATCAGATTGGTTTTCGTGTGGTAGAAATTGATGTGGAAAAAGGGATAGTTGTTCGAAACATTCCTACCGGTCGTTATCCTTTCGGCCTTACTTTTTCACCAGATGAAAGCAAGTTGATAATCGCCAACGTGGGAGCTTTTGAATACAAAAGATTTTCAGATCTGGATCCGGCTAACCTGAAGGAAACGGCACATAAATACCCATCATCTAAATACGGTAGCAAGGAAATGCTTGAAGGCGATGAAGAAATGGGGGTGCCGGCATTGGGCGATCCCAATTCACCCGAATCGTTTTCGGTGTGGATATACGATAGAAATCAAAAAATGGTGACTTCTAAGGTAAAAACCGGTTTTCTGGTAGGTGAAAAAATTGAGGATTTTCCGGCCGTGGGCGGTAGCAGCCCGAATTCGCTCGCTGCCACCGATAAATACATTTTTGTAAGCAACGGAAACAACGACTGCATAACGGTTATAGATATCAATAACGGTAAAGTGCTGAAGAATATTAAGTTAAATCCTGAGCCGCTAATGGCAAAATACCGGGGAGTTATTCCCTTCGGTATTTGCCTCTCGCCGGATAATCAAAGACTATATGTGGCCGAATCGGGTATTAATGCCATCGGGGTGTTAGATTTACAGCAAATGGATGTTATCGGGCATATTCCTGCGGGCTGGTTTCCTTCCAAATTAAAAGTAAGTCCGGATGGGGAAAAACTGATAGTGGCCAACGCCAAAGGACTGGGAAGTGGGCCAAACGGAGGTAAAAATTTCCAAATGGAAGCAGAAGGAAGTTACATAGGCTCCTTAATGAAAGGCTATGTTTCGATATTGGATATTCCGAAAAATGTAGAACTGGCTGATTTAACAAAAAAGGTGATCGATAATAATTTTAAGATTACTGAATTCAGGGAAACTGCTGTGGCAAACCCGATTCCTGAAAAAGAGAAAATTGCATCAGAGGAAATTAAATACGTTGTTTTTATTTCGAAAGAAAACCGGACATACGATGAAGTATTCGGGCAATTAAAAAGCGGTGAAGGCGATGCCGCCCTGGCCAGATTTGGGGTAGATGTACGGGTGGCAAATCGTAAAGAAACCAAGGTAGTTCCCAATGCCGATGTTATGCCCAATCACACCTCACTTGCCCGAAGGTTTGCCATTTCAGACAATTTTTTCTGCGATTCTGATGTATCGGCAGATGGTCACCGTTGGTTGGTAAATACCTACCCGAATGAATGGTGCGAAACGGAAACCGCTGCCTCATATGGGGGTAAATTAGGTCAAAAAGATACTTCCACGGCTCCCGGAAATCTGGGGATTTACGGCTCGGCAGGTTCCATTTATCCGGAAGATTACAACGAAGCTGGATCCATGTGGGAGCACCTGGAAAGAAACGGGGTCGATTTCTTTAATTTTGGTTTCGGAGTGGAAATGGCCGGAGCCTACAGCGACAGCACCATGAAATACATCGGAGAACTTTATACGGTAAATTATCCGCTCCCCGAACCTCTTTTTGATAAATCTTCCACCGTTTTTCCCACTTACAATATGGCTATTCCCGATCAGTTCCGTGCCGATTTGTTTATGAGAGAGTTTAATCAAAAGTGGGGGAATGGAAATTTACCACCATTTATTACCCTGATGTTGCCCAACGACCACGGGAGCAAAGAAAGGCCGGATGCCGGTTACCCTTTTCAGGCTAGTTATATGGCCGATAATGATTTAGCCTTGGGCCGAACCATTGAGTTTCTGTCACGTACGCCTTATTGGAAAAATATGGCGATTTTTATCACCGAAGACGATCCGCAGGGTGGGGTAGACCACGTGGATGCTCACCGCAGTGTTATGATGGTGGTTTCGCCTTACGCCAAAAAGGATTATGTGGGAAAAGTACATTACAGCTTCGGAAGTATATTCAAAACCTTCTGGCATATTTTCGGGATTCCGTGTCTCAATCAATACGATGCCGGAGCTACATTGATGGATGATCTTTTTACTAATACTCCGGATTATTCTCCTTATAATGCTATCCCCGCCGATATTCGGATTTTTGATCCGCAAAAAGCATTAACTCCTATAGATGAAAAATTTGACTGGAAAGCCTTCGCCGAATCAGAAGAACTTGACAGAACCGAAACCATGCAGAAAAGAAGAAGAGAGGATGATCAGGAAATGAAAAGAGATGCAAAACGATTAAAGAAAAGTAAAATGAATTTAAAAGTAATTCCAAATTAAATTTTATAATTATCAAAACTGATAAAATAAAAATTCGGTCAAACTTTAATATTGTAAATTAAAAGATTTTATTTTTGAAATAAATAGTATTTTTTCAAATAAGTGTTGTATTATTTATTTAGCTTTGAAAGCGGCTGTTTGTCAGCCGCTTTTTTTTCTTCTATTTTAAGCTTTTAATAAAAAGTGACAGATTACTTGCTGTCGTTTTAAAGCAGGGAATTTTAAAGAGTACTAACACCAGAAAGATTTTTTATGTCGATAAAAGTTGCCATATCGCACAAAACCAAATATAGCTTCGATCGCAGCGTAAGTTTATCACCTCATATATTCCGCTTGCGACCAGCCGCTCATAGTCGTACCGCAATCGAAGGGTATTCCCTTAAAATATATCCTGAAAATCATTTTATAAACTGGCAGCAGGATCCCTTTGGAAATTTTCAGGCGAGGGTGGTTTTTCCGGAAAAAACTAATTTTCTGGAAGTGGATGTGGAGGTAATTGCCACGCTGCAAACCATCAACCCATTTGATTTTTTTGTGGAAGATTATGCCGAAAATTTCCCCTTTGCCTATCCGGCTGATCTCAAAAAAGAATTAAGTCCATATCTGGAAGCCAATGAGGCGGGTCCCATGTTGCTGGATTGGATCGAAAGCCATAAGGTGACTGAAAAAATGGGTATAGTAGATTATTTGGTGCTTATAAACAGTAAAGTCTATCAGGATATCAGTTATAATATACGGATGGAAGCGGGTGTGCAAACCTGCGAAGAAAGCCTCATGAAAAAGAACGGCTCCTGCCGCGATTCTGCCTGGCTTCTGGTTCAGATTTTAAGGCATCAGGGCATCGCGGCCAGGTTTGTTTCTGGCTATTTGGTACAGCTTGCACCTGATCAGAAATCATTGGACGGACCTTCAGGCCCAGAAGCTGATTTTACGGATTTACATGCCTGGGTGGAAGCTTTTATACCCGGTGCCGGTTGGGTAGGTTTAGATCCTACTTCCGGACTTTTTGCCGGAGAAGGGCATATTCCTTTAAGTTGTACACCTCATTATACAAGTGCTGCACCGGTAACCGGAGCCACGGACTTATGTGAAGTTACGCTCGAATTTGACAACCGCGTTTTCCGTATTAAAGAAAACCCCCGTGTCACCAAACCTTATACCGACGAACAATGGGATTCGGTAATGCAAGTAGGCGAGGTGGTGGAGCAGGATTTACAGGCCAATGACGTAAGGTTGACCATGGGTGGTGAGCCCACTTTTGTTTCTATTGATGATTACGAGTCTGCCGAATGGAATTCTGCAGCCGATGGGCCACTGAAGCGTAAACTGGCTTATGATCTGGCATTAAGGCTCAAAAAACGATTTGCTCACGGTGGTTTACTGCATTTTGGTCAGGGGAAATGGTATCCCGGCGAGCTTTTTCCCCGTTGGCAATACGGCCTGTATTGGAGAAAAGACGGGGTTCCATTCTGGAAAAATGACGACTTGATCGCCAAAGAAGATGATAAGAAATATACCTTTA
>JAHEBN010000052.1:9836-16276 GCA_024645245.1 Jiulongibacter sp.
ATACCTTTAAAGATGCTGAAATATTCGCCGGAGAGCTAACGCGTTTTTTGGGAATAAACCCGGCAAATCTTACTCCTACCTACGAAGATCCTATCTACTGGGCTTTGGAAGAAGGCAAAATTCCGGTAAATGTCGACCCCCTTGCCGTCAATTTAAAAGATTCGGTTGAAAGGCAAACTTTAGCCCGATTGCTGGAGAAAGGCCTGAATAATCCGGCAGGGTATGTATTGCCGGTGAAATGGGATACAGAATTAAATGCCTGGGTAAGCTGTGTGTGGGAGTTTCGCAGAAAAAACTGTTTTTTGATTCCCGGAAATTCGCCAATTGGCTTAAGGTTGCCTTTGAAAGAGCTTCCGGAAGTGGCTAAAAATAAAAGAGAAACGCCTGTCGAACGCAGCCCATTTGAAGAATTGCCCGATTTGGGAAATTACGACGAGACCATTGCTGCCCGTTATGGAAAAATAGCTCCCGCTTTTGCCTTAAAGGCAAATAAGCCGGAAGAAAAAAAGGAAGAAAACTTGCTTTTCGAAGTAGATACTTTTACCACGGCACTTACTGTAGAAGAGCGGGATGGCATAATCTATGTTTTCCTGCCGCCTTTGGAATATTTCGAAAATTACATGGATTTGATTACTTCGGTAGAAGCTACTGCCGAGAAGTTGCAGGTTCCGGTTCGAATCGAAGGTTACGCTCCGCCGTCTGACTACCGGGTAGAAAAACTCAACGTTACCCCTGATCCGGGTGTGATTGAGGTAAATATTCACCCGGCAAAAACCTGGAAAGAGTTGGTAGACAATACCACTGCTTTATACGAAGAAGCATTTCAATCCCGTTTGGGTACTGAAAAGTTTATGGTAGATGGCCGTAAAACCGGTACCGGTGGCGGTAATCACGTGACCATTGGCGGTGCAAAACCTGCCGATAGTCCGGTGCTGCGAAGACCTGATTTGTTACGTAGTTTGGTAACTTACTGGCAACATCATCCGGTATTGAGTTACTTGTTTTCAGGTCCTTTTGTAGGGCCTACCAGTCAGGCACCGCGAATCGACGAAGGTCGTGATGAGCGACTTTATGAGGTAGAGATTGCTTTAGATCAGATTCCGGAAGAAGGCGAAGTGCCTTTCTGGATGGTGGATCGTATATTCAGAAACCTCCTGGTTGATCTTACCGGAAATACCCACCGCACGGAGTTCTGTATAGATAAACTCTACTCACCGGATTCAGCCACCGGGCAATTGGGTATTCTGGAATTCCGGGCATTTGATATGCCACCGCACAAGCAAATGAACCTGGTTCAAACCCTCTTAATCCGGGCATTGATAGCTAAATTCTGGAAGCAACCCTATAAGAAAAAACTGATACGCTGGGGTACAGAGTTACACGATAGGTTCCTTTTGCCACATTTCGCCTACCTGGATATGATTGATGTGGTGAATGACCTGAAAGATGCCGGTTATAACTTCGACATTTCCTGGTTTGATCCGTTTTTTGAATTCCGTTTTCCGCATTACGGTACCGTGGCTGTTGATAATTTACAAATAGATATTCGTCTGGCCATTGAGCCCTGGCATGTTTTGGGAGAAGAATTATCCAATTCGGGAACTGCGAGATTTGTGGATTCTTCATTAGAAAGAGTTCAGGTGAAAGTCAGCGGTTTTGTGGAAGATCGTCACATCTTGGTTTGCAATGGATGCAGAGTTCCACTGCGTTCTACCGGAATTAAAGGGGAATATGTAGCCGGAATAAGATATAAAGCATGGAATCCACCTTCGGCTTTACATCCCACTATTGGGGCCGATGCTCCCCTCGTGATAGATGTAATTGATGGTTGGAACAATCGCGTATTGGGTGGCTGTACTTACTTCGTTTCTCATCCGGGTGGACGTAGTTTTGAAACTTATCCGGTTAATGCTTATGAAGCCGAATCAAGGCAAATCAGTCGATTCTGGGGCTTTGGTCATACCCCGAATGCTGACCTGGAAGAGGCAAAAGAAATCATCAATTCTCCTACTATTTCTCGTTTTGTGGCCGCAAATAAAAAAGACCTTAAAATGGATGCCCCAATAGCATTTATCAACCCTGAGTATCCGAATACCCTGGATTTGCGAAGATTTTGGAAGCATAAATAAAATATAGACATCAAAAAATTTGATTTTTACCAAAGTGCAATAAATTGCGAAGCATTCAATTCAACAAAACTATAATACTGTAATATGCTTACCGGCGTCACCGATGAAATGTTAATTCAATACCTGAATCAAATAAAGACCAACGACGAGGTACTGGATAAAAACGGGCATGTGAAGCCTATTTGGGAAAAGCTTTTTCAAAACCTGAATAAAATCGGCCTTTCAGAATTGGCCAATAGAAGTCAGGAAATTAAGAATAAGCTAAGTGAAAATGGGGTTACCTATAATATATACAATAATCAGGATAGCACCAACCGATCCTGGAAGCTCGACGCCATTCCTTTTTTAATTCAGGAAAAAGAATGGGATTTGATTTCTGCCGGTTTAAAGCAAAGGGCTGTACTCTTAGATGAGATTTATAAAGATTTTTACGGTCAGCAAAGGCTGATAAAAGAGGGCGTTTTTCCAGCACATGTTATTTACGGAAATGATGGGTTTCAAGCAGCTTGTTTTGATGCCAAGTTGCCTTCAAAAAACCAGTTAATTGTTTATGCTGCAGATTTAGCACGTGGTCCGGATCAGAAAATGTGGATTTTAGATGGCCGCACACAATCTCCCTCGGGCTCTGGTTATGCTTTAGAAAACAGAAGTATTCTAAGCCGCATTATGCCTGAGCTTTCTGTAGGAGTGGAGCCCAAAAAAATATCGCCTTATTTTACCGGTTTTCAACATGCCATCACCAAGCTGGCTCATGGAAATAACCGCACCCCCAATGTAGTTTATCTTACACCCGGGCCGGATACCGAGACCTTTTTTGAGCATACTTATCTGGCCTCTTATTTTGGTTATACGCTTGTTCACGGCGACGACCTGCTGGTTCGGGATTCACAGGTTTTTCTGAAATCGGTATCCGGTTTAGAAAAAGTAGATGTGATTATTCGCAGAGTTGATGATGAATATTGTGATCCTTTAGAGCTCCGTGAAGACTCCCGATTGGGTGTGCCGGGCTTGTTACAAGCCATCAGAACAGGAAATGTAATAGTGGCCAACCCGCCCGGCTCTGCCATACTTGAAAATCATGCTTTGCTGCCATTTATGGCAAATGCCTGTCGCTTTATTCTGGGAGAAGATTTATTGATACCCAATATTGCCACCTGGTGGTGCGGGCATGCAAAAGAACTGAATTATGTAATTCAAAATTTACCGAAACTTATAATAAAAAAGGCCAATCGAAAAGAACGTCACGGCTCTGTTTATGCACGCCTGTTGAATAATGCAGAATTAGAGTTTTTGAAACAAAGTATACTCGCCAATCCGAAGGACTACGTGGCACAGGAAGAATATTCCTTAAGCACAACACCGAGCTTTGTGGATGGAAATATCGTACCCAGACTTTCGGCTACGCGTGCGTTTTTGGTTTCAGATGGAAAGAGCTATCAGGTGATGAAAGGTGGGCTTACCAGAAGTTCAGCAGATTCTGAAAAGTTTATAATTTCCAACCAATTGGGGGGGATTTCGAAAGATACCTGGATAGTAGGAGATCAAAATAAAAAGGAGAAAGAAAAAATTGTTTTTAACTCCGATAAGTTCATAAAAAGTGAGGCAACACTTGCCAGCAGAAGTGCCGAAAGTTTATTCTGGACAGGCAGGTATTGCGAACGATCATTAAGTATTACCAAATTCGCCCGAATTATTTTTAACGCTTTACAAGATGATAGTGCTTATGAAAATGTTGAAGAAGAAGAGCACATGGCGGTTTTGGTAAAGGCCCTTACTATGCTTACATTTATTCGATACGAAGAAACTGAACCCAGAAATTTAACAGAAACATATCGATTACTCCATCAAACCGTAAGCGAGCGAAAAGAACCGGGTTCTATAAGGTCTGTTCTGAGTGGTTTCTTACGAAATGTAACTTCTGTAAATGATAAATGGAATCACGATACCCGACGTTATATTGCTGCTATCGAAAACAGCATGCACGAGCTGGCTAACATACATATTGATACTCCAAATGCAACATTAAAGAGTTTGTCAAGGGTTCAGCGTCGATTATTTGCCTTCTATGGTACTCTGGCCGAAACTTTCCCCCGCGATACCGCTTTTTATATGCTGGAAGGCGGCAAATACATTGAGCGGATTTTAAATCAAATAAGCGTTATCCGTTCTTGTTTTAATACTAAATATGAACTCAATGTAGAAAAAGAATTGATAGAATCGATTTTGATAAACCATAATCTACTGGTTTATTACAGGCAATTGTATAAGTCCTTTATCAATTTGGAAACCACCCTGGATATGATTATTTTGGATGAAAGATTACCTTATTCTTTATCCTATATGTTGGGTAAACTATACGATTATTTATCCAAGTTGCCTCAGAATAAATTTGGTGACAGGCTTTCACCTGTTTTGAAACTGGTATTGGAAGCTCACACCAAAATCAGGCTAACTAAATTGGATGATCTGGCGGTCTATAACGAAGATACCCATTACCTCTTTAATCTTGATAACCTGATGTCTGAAGTTTACGGTTTGATTGGCCAGGTTACAGATGAGTTATCGAAAGAATATTTTACACACACTGTTATTCATCATTCGCTTATGCAATATCCGGATATGAATAATACACAAAGCAATGAAGTATAGATTAATACATAGTACCCAATATAAATACCGTAACACCGTAAATGGTTACTATGGTCTGGCTTGTTTGGAGCCGCTGGTTTCCGGCAATCAGCTCTTGCACCGTTTTAGCCTGGATATTAATCCTGTGCCTGATGAATTCGTAAAACGTACGGATTTTTTCGGGAATGTTTTGCACCAGTTTACCATAAATACTCCACACAAAGAGTTGGTGGTTCGTAGCGAAAGCGAAGTGGAAAATATTGATTACAATACTTCGGCGATTCTGAATACTATCTCATGTGAGAATGCAAGAAATGAAATTGAGCAAAACCGGGAATTGAGAAATGAGCTTTGGCCTTATATAATTGAAAGTCATTTTGTGAAATGGGATACTGCGATTAAAGAATATGCATCGGCTTCATTTTTAGACCAAAAGCCCCTTTTTGATGCTGTCGCTGATTTATGCAGCAGGATATTCCATGATTTCGAATTCAGCCCGCAGTTTTCAGATGTAAATACACCATTGCAGGTGGTTTTAAAAGAAAAGAAAGGGGTATGTCAGGACTTTTCACATCTGGCACTGGCATGTATGCGTAGTATGGGTTTGCCGGCCAGATATGTCAGTGGGTATTTAGAAACTTTACCGGCACCGGGAAAGGCCAAACTTCAAGGCTCGGATGCTTCGCATGCCTGGATATCGGCTTATATACCGGGAATTGGTTGGTGCGAATTTGACCCGACTAATAATTTAATTCCGGGCGAAAGGCACATACGTACAGCCTATGGTCGCGATTATAACGATGTGGTGCCATTGCGAGGTGTAATGTTTACCAATGGTGCACATAAGCTTAAAGTGGAGGTAGATGTGCTGAGAATCGACTGAAAATTTTAATTGCGAAATAATAAATTGTATTATTTGATTATTGTAAAAATAAATTTTAAATATATTTATAATTAAGTCCATTTTTAACTGTAATTTGGTGATATTGACAAATAAGGGTACACTTTAAAAAATTAGTATGATAAAACCATATAAACCAGCCGACGGTATATACGATGAGGTTTTCGATACTGATGGAAAGGTACGGGAACATTACAAATACCTGACGGATTTTTTTGCCAGGTACAACAAAGAAAGCTTTGATGTGCTTAAGGAAGAAGCTCATTTGATTTTTTACAACGAGGGAATTACTTTCGCTGTGTACGCCGAAAATATGGAGGCTACCGAACGGATATTCCCTTTTGATCTGGTGCCCAGGTTGATTACGGCATCTAAGTGGAAAAAACTGGAAAAGGGCTTATTGCAACGTAACAAGGCCATAAATCTGTTTTTGGAAGATATTTATGGGCCACAACGCATACTCAAAGAAATAGAACCCCTGAAAGAATTGATCTTATCTTCCACCAATTTCAATAAAGAAATGATAGGCCTCAAGCCTCCGGGAGGAATTTATAATCACATAAGTGGTACCGACTTGATCAGGCATTCGGATGGAGAATATTATATTCTGGAAGATAATGTACGCAGCCCATCTGGTGTAAGTTATGTGATAGCGAACAGGCAAACGCTTAAAAAGACCTTTACGGACCTGTTTAATGATTATAAAACACAACGGGTGGATAATTACTCCTCTTCGCTTCTCAATATGCTGCAATCGGTTTCGCCTACACAGGAAGAAACCC
>JAHEBN010000052.1:16286-25354 GCA_024645245.1 Jiulongibacter sp.
CGCCGGGAGTTTACAATTCGGCCTATTACGAGCATGCCTGGCTGGCTCAATCCATGGGAATAGAGCTGGTGGAAGGTCGCGATTTGTTTGTAGAGAAAGATATAGTTTATTCCAAGACCATCTACGGCAGAAAAAAGGTGGACGTGATTTACCGTAGAATCGACGACGCTTTTCTGGATCCGGAAACTTTCCGGCCTGATTCCATGCTCGGGGTACCCGGTTTATTTAAAGCCTATAAAAAAGGTAATGTTACTATAGTGAATGCTCCCGGTACAGGTGTGGCAGATGACAAAGCAGTGTATATTTACATGCCTGAAATCATTAAATACTTTTTGGGAGAAGAACCCATACTAAACAATGTGCCAACTTACCGTTGCGAAAAAGACGATGATTTTAAATATGTACTGGAAAATGCAGGTAACCTCGTTGTAAAGCCGGTGGATGAATCGGGTGGCTATGGAATTACCATTGGAAACAGACTAACAGCCGAACAAATTGAGGAAGTTAAAGTTAAAATTTCTGCCGACAGGCGTAAATACATCGCCCAGCCCATTATGTCATTGTCTACCCATCCCACTTTTATTGAAGATAGCGGCGAAATGGAACCCCGGCACATGGATTTGCGTACTTTTTGCTTATTGGGCAAAAATATGGAATATGTTTTGCCAGGCGGACTCACCCGGGTAGCCTTGCAAAAAGGAAATCTGATTGTTAATTCATCACAAGGTGGCGGCTCAAAGGATACCTGGGTTGTCGATTAAACTGAATTTTTTATGCTTTCAAGAATAGCAAACAATTTATATTGGGCAGGCCGTTATCTCGAGCGAATGGAGCACGTTTCCAGGTTTGTTCCTGTAATTTATTTCTCCGGATTGGATGGCCCTGAGGCAATCAGCCAGCAATACACCCTTCAAAGTATCAATAAAATGGCGGGCACGCTGCCCGAGAATTTGGAATTGAAACAAAGAGATGTATTGTTTAACGTTGCTTTTGATAAAAGCAATACGTCTTCTATTATTTCCTGTGCGGCATTGGTACGGGAAAATTGCCGCGGAGCACGTGATATACTGAGTACGGAACTGTGGGAAGCCATAAACAAACTTTTCTTGTATGTTCAAAACTACAAGCAGGATGATTACCTTAAAACCCATATGCAGGCATTTCTGAATAAAGTAATGGAATTGGTGGCTTTGTGTAAAGCGTATATCAACAGTACCCTGATTCAAAACCAAACCTGGTCCATTCTTTCTTTGGGATTGCAAATTGAGCGTGGCATTCAGATCACCCGCATTATCGCGATAAAGCTGGAAGACATTGAAACTCTCTCGGTCACTGAAAATGAAGCTATAAAATTATACGAATATGCCAATATGCTGAAAAGCCTGGAGTCGTATGATATGAATCGAAAATATTACAAGAAAGCTATCGACAAATGCAGATCGTTGGAATTCTTGTTTTTCAATCGTCAGTTTCCGCGTTCACTGGCATTTTGCGTTTCCAGAATATGCGAAATACTTGCAAAATTGGAGATGAACGAAAAAGGCAAGAAGAAGTCCGTAAAACTGATTTCCGAAAACCTGAGAACAGAATTGCGTTTTCTACAGATTGAAGATATACAGGATGAAATTCAGGAGTATATTCGTACCTGGCAATCGCAGTTATTTTTATTAAATAATATTTTGGTTTCGAATTATTTCGGGATTTCCTGAATTCTGATTTCCCTTGTCTCTTTTACCCGAAAGTCCTTTTTACTTGTTGAAAAGGACTTTTTCATGAATATTAATTCGGTATTTATACAGATATCTTATCAAATTTTATTTTTTTTCAGTACTTTCAGTAAAAAATGAACAAATAATTGGATTATCAGAAAAAATGTTATTAGTTTTATGAAGTTTTAATCGTGCTTTTAAATATAAACTTAGTGCATCATGGAAAATAATTCTTCTAAAATCCAGAACAGAACAAAACGTACTTACGTTTCTCCAAAATTGACCAAACTGGAAACCAACAAACAAAAAGCCTGATTTTTATGTAAATGGCTTGGGCAAGGCCTATAATCAAATAAATATTTGCCTCCAATTACCGTTTTTTTTTTCCGGTAAAATATTACCTATACAGGTATGCGTGCATACTATTAGGTAGTTTGCTATAATTCCGGAAAAAGGTTTGGATTGCTTAGTATTACCTTAAGTATTGAAAATTAGTTAATTAGCTGATCAGTAGTTTTATATGAGTAAGTCGAAATCAGTTTGTTACCGTTAAATAAAATTTGGCATGGATTTAGTAACCTTTATATTTGTTGAAAGAGAACACATATAATTCTAAACTAAATAAGTTTCTCGAATGCGTTGCTTAATAAAAAGAAGAATTCATGCATTGATAAGCGTGCTGTTTTTTTTGGTGTTTAATTCTAATGCCTCTGGTGTTACCGAATCCCAAAATATAACATATTCTTTTTACATAAGTATAGGTAGCCAGATTTGGTTTGACGCTAATCACAATGGCATAAAAGATATAGGCGAAAAAGGGCTTCCGGGAGTTTAGATCAAATTAAAAGATAATAATGATATCGAAGTCGTAACTGCAATTACGGATTCAAACGGCAATTTTTTGTTTACTTCTGATAACTCTCAGGCGAGTACAAGCTCCCACGTATATGGTTTGACGATAAATACTATATCGAATTATACGCTGGCAATTGCCACACAGCAGATTATTAAAGACTATGGCATTACCGAATATCTTCAGGGTTTAGACTCCGACATCGACTCAGATTTCATCGCAACAGGTGGAAGTTTTGAATCCTACATCACTACCGATACCGATGGTATTAATTTTCTGAATATTGATGCCGGTTTCTATTTTTGTAAACCTAAAATCTGTATCCCGATAGTAGTTTCTAAAAACTAAGGTTTTACGCCCAATTCATTCAGTAATTTTATCGAATTCGCCTTTACATTTTCAGCCGGGTTCAATCCCAAAGCCATTTTCAGATATTTTACGGCGTTTTCTTTGTCTCCCATTATTTTATAAGCTTCTCCCAGGCTATCGTGCACATTGGCATCAGTTGGATTATTCTTTACATTTAAATGAAATACCTCTAAAGCCTTCTCGTAATTTTGATTACCTAAAAGTTGATATCCTAATTGGTTTAATTGATTGGTATTGGCCATACCGATTGCCTTATCCATAGTTTCAACCGCAGCAGTTTTATCTCCCTTTTTTGCCAAAATCTGCGATTTTAAACTTAAGTTCTGATAAGTTTCCTGACTGAAAAAATTACCAGTAATAGCAGCATCTGCCCATTTTTCTGCATCTTCAAGGTATCCGTTATTCAGGGCATAATTGGCTGCCTGCTCCCAATTTTGACGGACAAAACCTTTGTTATTCCGTAAGTCATTTCTGATTTGATCCATTACTACTTCCGGAGTATTTAATTCAATTTTAAACGGGATTTTCTTCTTTTCCCAATACAAGGCCAGAGTGGCTTCATTGGTTTTTACATTTTCAAAATCATAGGTCAGTTGCTCATGCATTTCTGCATCCATCATTTTGACTTTTACCCGAAGTGCATCTTCATTCACATCATAAAAAAAACTTCCCCACGACGTAGCATTATCTGAGAAAATGAGGGTGACATCACCGCTTTCTTCGGGTATCATATGTAGTCCATATGTGCCGGCCGCCAGAGCTTGCCCTTCAATTTTTACATCAACCGGCGTTATGAAAGCCGTGTTTTCATTGGCACCCGCACGCCAGGGTATTTCTTTGGCCGTACCGAAATTATTGGGAGCCATACCATACGGCACCAGATTTCCCCACACAGCTCGCCCATTCACAGATGGCCTCGAATACGTTATCGAAATATCGGATATACCGATTTTCTGGCTTACTTCAGCCTTAGGTGAGCCTTGAGGTAAGTTGAGCTGTGCCTGACTTTTCGTAATAAGGAAAATGGATAGAAGCAAAACTGTTAAAAATAGCTTTTTCATATTTTTTGTTTAGGTTTATTGTTTAATAGTAACATTTCTTTAATTATTGTTGCTTTTAGATCAGTTTTTTGCAACGTTCACTTAAAAAGGATGTCTTTCACTTTAAAATATAATAAGATAATGAGCAATACGCTTAAATCAGTCTTCTTCACTCTGTTTTGTTTGTTATTGGCTGCATGTACCAATCGCCCCGGATATACCAACGATACCCGCAATAATAATCAGATATCAAATGGTTATGAAACCCATTCATCGGCTCAAAGCAGTAAGAGCGGTGCCGTGGTCGATACCGAGGATGACCAGATTACGCTCGAAAATTATTTAAGGAGGGTTTCCGGCGTGATGGTATCCGGAAGCGGTTATAATGCCGTGGTGAGTATTCGGGGGGCCAAATCCATTCAGGGCAATAACAGTCCTTTATTTGTGGTGGATGGTGTGCCCATGGCCGGTACTTTAGGTGAGATTTCCTCCGCTGTTCCGGTAGAAAATATCCAGTCGGTGTCGGTTCTTAAAGACGCCACGGCCACCAATATGTATGGTACCCGGGGAAGCAATGGCGTAATAGTGATCACTTTAAAGTCTAAGTCCAATCGCAAATAGCTGTACGCATTTTTGTTGATTTACAAAGACGCCCAAAGGTAAAAGGTGGCATAAGCCTCCCAGCCTTTCCAGTTTTCGGCCAGTTTATACAGTAAGGCTGCATCGGGTTTTTCGGGGAGATTCAATGCTTTTTTTACGGCATTTTGCAAGGCAGCATCGCCAATCGGGTAGGCTTCTTTAAATCCCAGGCAACGCATAAGCACGTAATTGGCACTCCAGTGGCCTATCCCTTTGAGGCTGCATAGTTTAGCCGATGCTTCCGAAAAAGGCATATTCAGTAAGGCTTTCTTATCCAGTTTGCCCAAGAGAAATCGTTCGGATATAAGCCGGATGTACTTTACTTTTTGGCCGGAAAATTTCATATTGCGAAAAGCCGCATCGCTTATTTGGAGCACCTCTTTCGGTTCGGGAAAAGCATATAATTTTACACCTTCGTTTTCAGTGAACTTACCTGCATATTCTACCAAAGCCCGCTTGCATTGGTAGGCAAATTTCAGGTTTATCTGTTGCCCGATTACCGACCAGCACAGTGCCTCGTAAAAATCCGGAACTTTCAGCAGCCTCAGGCCTCTTTTTTGAGCAATCAAATCCTTTAAAATACTGTCTTTTTCGACCAATTGATAAAAAACTTGCAGATCGGTATCTAAATCAAGCCATTCTTTGATATAAGGGAAAATAATCGCTTTCTCCATCACCGATGGTTCATTGCCGGCGAAACTAATTTCAAGTTCGGATTCCAGAAAAGTAATGCAGCACACAATTGCTTTGTTTTCTAAAATAAAAAGTTTGTATAGCCGGTTTTCAATCAAGCGAAAACAGACTTCATCCGCCGAGCGATTCAGGAATTTATAAACCAGGTCCGGATTAAAAAAGGGCGGATAAGTTATAGTCATTTAAAATACAAGGGAAAAAATAAGAGGATTGGTAAGCAGCCACAAAGTAAGGAAAATAATATAGTATTCTAATTTCGAGCAGATTAGAATTACCCGTATACATCAGTGCAAATCGATATTTAGACAATCATTTAAATTTAAGCGAAATAACTTTTTTTTTAATTCCAAAACACCTATTTTGAAACAGATTTACGGCTTTTAAACACAAAATGTAAACATGACCAAACCCACTGCTACTCGTAAACTATTCGTACTCGACACCTCCGTTTTGCTTTATGACCACAATGCCATCACCAATTTCGAGGAAAACGACGTCGCCATTCCCATTACGGTTTTAGAAGAATTGGATAATTTTAAGATCGGTAACGATACCAAAAATTTTGAAGCCCGGGAAGTGATCCGGTTTCTCGACAAGCTTTCGGGAGAACACGGACTAAACAACTGGATTAAAATAGGGCCAGGTAAAGGCCGGATGATGATCGTGCTTGAAACCAATGATCTCCAGGTAGACGCCACCAAAGTATTCGGCAACGACAAAAATGACCATAAAATCATCAATGCCGCACTGTCACTAAAAGAGCTGAACCCAAAAACACGGGTGGTGCTGGTAACCAAGGATATCAACCTCCGGATCAAGGCCAAAGCAATAGGTCTTTATGCCGAAGATTACCTCACCGGCAAGGTAAAAGACATCAAAAATTTGTCGGAAGGCTCTGTGGTATTTGAACACCTGGACTCCGCCCTGATACGCAAACTTTACCAGAAAAAAAGTGTGCCCGAAGATGGCGTGCTCAAAGATGCCAAAGTGGCCAACGGCTATTACATACTTAATAATACTTCGGAGAGTGCCCTGGCTCGCTACGATGCAGATACCGATACGCTGAACCGGGTCGAGAAAATCTATGCCTATGGTATAAAACCCAAAAATGCCGAGCAGACTTTCGCCCTCGACGCATTGATGAACGAGCAGATAAAGCTCGTTGCCATTCAGGGCGTTGCCGGTACGGGGAAAACCCTGCTGGCTTTGGCTGCGGCATTGGAGCAAAAGAATAAATTTGACCAGATTATACTGGCCAGGCCCATTGTGCCACTGAGCAACAAAGAGATAGGTTTTTTACCGGGTGGGGCAGAAGACAAAATTTCGCCCTATATGCAGCCACTTTGGGATAACCTGAAATTTATCAAATCGCAATACAAAGACACCGAAAAGAAAAGCAAGGTGCTCGATGACCTGGAAGACAACGGCAAGCTGAGTATCACGGCTTTGGCTTTTATACGTGGCCGCTCACTTTCTAATGTGATGTTTATAATCGACGAGGCCCAAAACCTTACGCCACATGAGGTGAAAACCATCATTACCCGAGCCGGTGAAGGCACCAAGATTGTATTTACAGGCGATATAAACCAGATAGACACACCTTACCTCGACGAGCAAAGTAACGGCATGAGCTACCTGATCGACAAGCTAAAGGGCAATCATCTTTTCGCCCATATCAAGCTGGAAAAAGGCGAACGCAGCGAGCTGGCCAACCTGGCGAATGAGTTGTTGTAATTGCTGTTTGTAGTCGTTTGTAAGTGTTTAGTGTCGGATATAAATTAATATCCGAATAAAATATGGTATGCAATTCATTTAGAAACTAGATGATTTTCATAAAAATATTCCGGCACAAACCATTTAAGTGATTGAAAATAAAGGATTTAGACTATTGGATAGAATATTGGCAACAAGACTTTATTTTAAATGAATATTGGATACTTTCGAAAAAAAATAGGTACCGACAATAACGATATAAACGACATTGCATATTTTAGGGTGATAATACTAAGTTTGTGTGTCATTATAAAGCCTAATTTAAATATATATAATAATGAAGAAGGAGTCATTTATTGTTCGTAGAAACTTCCTGAAGATTGCTGGTCTGACCGCTGTACTTGGCCCAAGTCTAAGTTTTTCCTCTCGACAATCGATAGATAATTATGGTTTCAGAAATAACGAGTTACAGGATATTAATTTTAAACCGGTTAATGTTAGCCCTGACCGTGTCATTCGAACAGTAGTTGGTCTAAGACCATATCGTCAATCCGGTTTTGTCTTAAAATCGGAGCGATTGAATGATAAAACTATAATTCATAATTATGGTCACGGAGGAGCAGGCATGTCACTTTCATGGGGAACCGCAAAATTGGCAGTTGATATGGCTCTGCAACGTGGAGAAACTTCATTTGCTGTTCTTGGTTGTGGTGTGATAGGTCTTTCTACAGCACGATTGCTCCAACAAAAGGGATTTGACGTTACAATTTATGCAAAAGATTTGCCTCTTAATACAACCTCAAATGTTTCTGGTGCTTTATGGGGAAGCGGAAATTTCTTCGTCTACAATGAGAATCAAGTTGGACATGAATTTTTAAGCCAATTTGACCAGGCTACAACAATTTCTTACCGTGCCTTTCAAGATTTCGTCGGTATCAACTATGGCGTAAGTTGGATAAAGCATTACAATCTTGGTGGCTTTTTCAATTTTGCAGGTAGTAAAATCTTTTATCCTGGGTTCAAAGAACTACAGACTTCAATCACAGACTATTCTACAATTCAGCAATACAATGTAATGTTGATTGAACCCGCAATCTATTTAAACGCTCTTATGAACGACTTTTATGTCGCAGGAGGCAGTTTGAAAGTTAGGCAGTTCAATTCTACTCAGGATCTTATTTCACTACATGAAAATGTGATAATGAATTGTACAGGAATGGGTTCACAAAAGTTATTTAATGATAAGGAACTTACTCCTGTGAAAGGTCAAATGAGTGTATTATTACCTCAGTCCGAAATCAACTATTCTTACGTATCTCCCTCCTCAAATAATTTACTTTACATGATTCCTCGTAAAGATGGAATACTTCTTGGCGGAAATGCTATAGCAGGTGACTGGTCGCTTGAAGCGAACGATCAGGAGAATAAAAGAATTTTAGATGGACACATGAAAATCGCGAAAACACTAGGAAGTTAAACTACACTTAGAAGAACATAATGAATTATGTTGAACGAGAAGAAACAAACGCCACACAACAAAAGATAAAAAAACATAGGGCTTATCTGCAACCCGAAAGTTTATCGGATTCTGGTAAGTCTGTGAAGGATAATTTAAATTTATATATCGGTCTTGTCTTATAGGTCAAGGAAAGCAAAGTGCTCCTCAGTCCCTACTTTTTTTATCAAGATCGTTATAGAGAATTTTAAAATGATGACAAAACCTTTAATTTACAATTAAACAAAGATAAAAACTTAAAGAAATGAATCCAATTCATAAAAAATATAGCGAAGTAGAGTCTTTAAAACTTTTTGAAGGACTCACTGTCAAAATACTTCTCACCGCATCTGAAACAGATGGGCTACAGGCTGTGTTTGAAGATATTGTTGAACCTGGAGTGGGACCAGGACGACACATACACCACAAGCAGGACGAAACCTTTATTTTCCTTCAAGGAACTTTTGATGTGGAAATTGACGGGCAATTATTTAGAATGAATGAAGGAGACACGGCTTTTATTCCTAAAGGATCCATTCATGCGTGGAAAAATGTGG
>JAHEBN010000203.1 GCA_024645245.1 Jiulongibacter sp.
CTAAAGGAACGTGTCAGGGTTATTACAGATAGATTAAACCAATATCCTGATGTTGGTTTTCCGTATACAGCTAATAACTTTTATATGGATTTCAGTAAACTCCCTTTTCCCAATAAAACCAAAAGCATCAATCTGCTGGTGGATAGTCTTTTTGTACAAAACAAACTTTTGGATTTTAACTATCCCTTAAACACCTATCTGGACAGCCCTATTGACGATTCGGAGAATTATTTCCTCAAAAAAATCGACCAAAAAGAAAGACTTTACTATAAAACGGTAGTAGCTACCCTAAACAAACACCTTGACTCTTTACTGGATATAACAGGAGGTCTTGAATCATACAAAATTATAAGCACCTACCGGCAACGATTAAAAGAATACCTGGTTTCCGGTTTTCCTGATAAGAATATCCCTGTGGATTCAAGTATATTATTTCCCGAATTCAACCATACCTACTATTACGAATATGAGGTTTTAAATGAAAAAAAATATGCATACGATCTTTTAATAGATAGTTTATATATCGGTAAAGCTATTTTATATTTTGAGCACCCTTTTTACTATTTAATCGATTATATTTTACAAAAATTTGTAGCCCTTACACCACTGCCTCCGACATCTGAACACCTCCAAGAATCTGCTTTTCAAATATTATTATCTGAAAACTTCCAAAAACCTAGTATAATGAAACTATTTCTAGGAGAATGTGGTGTTATTGAAATAGCGAATGGTCATAAAAATAAATTGGCTGAAAACACCTATATAAAAGATTACACAAGCTTTGTATACGATCAATTTAATAAGGTGATAGATCCAGTAAATCTGGTTGAAATTGAAAAATTAAGCCTCGCTTCTGTATTTTCAAAAATGGATAAAAAACATTCCTACGGATATAATTTTTCTGTTAAAAATAATTGCTCTTCCGTAAGCCAAAATGTGGCACTAAAGCTGCCAAATTTTAGTAAATTGCTTTCATCTGAGGAAATTGGCTCCCTGTTTTTCAACTATGCAAAGGCTCAGGATGTATTAAATCAAAATAAATACAGGGTACAATTGAAAGAAGTATTTGAACAAAATGCCACCATTATGGCAAAATCTGTTTTTCCAAATACTACAAATGGAAGGCTAAAACGGTTTAAAATTGACGAGTATTTGGATCAGCTAAAAAGAAATACCATTATAATTAAAGAATTGAATGTTCCGTCAAACTCGATGGTGCGAAACCAGAATTTCAGTAAGGTTAAAAATGCAATGGTGGTTGAGAAATAAACCTTTCCTATTTGGATTATGAAAAAAATAATTTTTGTTTTAGTGTTTTTCATTTGTAAAACCGGCTTTGGCCAGGGTTTAAATCTGGATCCCGAATTAGCCGAAACCATTCCACAAAAGGCGAATAGCGACTCTTTAAGTTTTACTCAGTTACCTGCTAAAGTAGACATGACCAAATATGTTCCGCACATAATAGATCAGGGTGGATACGATACCTGTGTGCCTGTGTCTACAGCTTATTATATGAGAACTATTCTGGAAGCTATCGGTAAAAATATTACAGATCGCGATAAAATTGATGAATTACGGTATTCCCCTTCTTATTTATATAATGAAATACTACCCGACTCAGTAAGAAATGACTGTGAGGGCGGCACCTATTTTGAAGATGCTCTGGAGGTTTTAAAAACCAAAGGAGTACTGCGGTTTGCCGACCAGGACTACAGCGACTTATGTAAGCCCAACAAAGATTTGGCTGTACCCGAATCTTCGAGAATCGCCGATTACGTGAGGCTTTTTAGCCTCATCGATGATAACTATAAGGTGCTTTCTACAAAAAAGGCTTTATCCGAAAATACACCCGTTGTGGTGGGTTTGCAAACCACAATCAACATTGATGAACTGGACGTTCTTACCTGGCTTTGGCACAAAATCATTTCTTTTCTCGGTTTCGAAGACCCCGAATTTGCCCTTTGGAAACCAAATGACAATGATCTGCAAGGCGGACATGCGGTCTGTTTGGTTGGCTATGACAACGATAAATTTGGCAAAGGAGCCTTCAAAGCTGTAAATAGCCGGGGTTATTATTGGGGCGACGATGGCTTCTTTTGGATTCTATATTCCGATTACGAAAGATTGGCCAAACAGGCTTTTCAAGCCTATTTGCTGGAAGATAACGAGACCGGGTTTGCATTTTCAGGAGAGGTATCCTATTTGACAAACCAATATGGGTTGCCAACAGATAAATACAGCCAGGAAAACGAGGCGAAAATTGAATTAAATGATTCCAATTCTTTAGCTGATTCTTTGGTGGCCTTTCGCTTGCTTGATTCGCTTGCCGATAATACCGTTTTCAGGTATTCGGTAAAAACAGATACACGGGTTTTTCTGTATGTTTTGGATGAAAACAAAATAGAGCGGGTTACCAATTTAATATTTCCCAATTATATGGATAACATAAGTGAAGATCTCGGGAAAAACACAAAAATTATTCTGCCACTAAACTCTAACGAAATTTGGAAATTGGGAGGCACCAAGGGGCAGGAGTATGTTCTGTTTTTATTCTCGAAAAAGCCCCTTGATATTTACAGCTATCAGGTAAAACTCAATGAAAATCAAAACCTGAGTCTTTCCGAAAAACTGGTAAATGTTTTCGGAAATGAATTGATACCCATGTCGCAAATAAATTACGATGGCCGCGACCCAAGAAAAATGAAGTTTTTGGTCAATAAAGATTATGAGGGGAGTTTGGTACCATTAATTTTAACATACCAACATATCTGAAAATGAAAAAAAAGGCACCGGATATATAATAACCAATGCCTTTTGCTTTTAAGTTCTACTTGTTTTTTGATTTCCCGTATAGGTAGCCTATGACCGCTCCTATCACCAGACCGATAAGGATATAAATCATCCACCTGTAACCACCCGAATTACTTCTGCCTGGCCCATCTGCCGCAAAAGTATTTAAGGCGATAAAAGTATACGCACCGATTAAACTCAATTTTTTCATGGTAGGAATTGTTTTGGGTTGACTTGAATTTAAATATAACAATAATTATAATAATTGCCTAATAATAAACATACTACTTTAGGCCGGCAATTGAATGATAAAAGTTGAACCTTTTCCTTCTTCACTTTCAAGTAAAATTTTTCCTATATGTCCTTTTGTAATTATTTCATTACTCAACGACAGTCCCAAGCCAGTACCTTCACCTGTAGGTTTTGTGGTATAAAATGGTTGGAAAACTTTATTCTGAACCTCCTTGCTCATACCCACGCCATTGTCGATCACATGTATTTCTACTTTCCTTTTCCCCTTCTCAGCAATATATTGCCTGGTTTTTAGAATTATTTTCGGTTCAAAATCTATACCCTCCCTGTCAGATTGCTGTTTTCGAAGATTTGCCGCATAAAATGCATTGTTTATAATATTCAATATAACCCTACCCAGGTCTCCCCCATTAGCAGTTAATAAAGGAAGGTCCGGGTCTAATATTTCTTCAAAACTGACATTGAATGTTTTATCTTTAGCCCGCATACCATGATAAGATAGCCTCAGATAATTATCCACGAGTTTATTAATATCTACCTCTGTACCCATTTCTGTTTTCCCTCGGGAATGCTCAAGCATATTTACTACAATGTTGCTGGCCCTTTTACCGTGTTCTGCAATTTTCTGCTGATTAAGTTCCAAATCATCCATGAGTTCTATCAGGTCGTCTTTTGCCGGTATTTCCCGCTCAAGAATCTCCTTTTTTAAATCTTCTACCAGCTCTATGCTCAATTCAGAAAAATTATTTACAAAATTCAGTGGGTTTTGAATTTCATGGGCAATACCCGCAGTAAGCTCACCCAAAGAGGCCAGCTTTTCCTGAAGCATCAGCTGCATCTGCGTTTCTTTTAATTTTTCAAGGGAAAGCTGAAGCTCTACTTTTTGATTTTCGATTAAAACTTTCTGCGTTTTAAGCTTCTTATTTGTAATACTTTTGCTTCGGTTAGCCAACAATAATATCACCGAAAGCAAAAGAAATACACCAATTACAACTGATAAAATACTAATCTTTTGCTGGCTAAGGTATTCTTTTTTAGCAAAATTCAATTCTTCATTCAGTACTTTTTCCTGAAAAGTTAGCTTTTGGATCTGATCCATTTTTTCCTGATTGAACAAGCTGTCATTGGCTACTTGTGCGACTTTAAAATAACTCAAAGCCAGGGGTGGGTTGCTTTTTTCATATAAGGAAGAGAGCAGACGACCAGAATCAGAAATTATTTGCAAATTATGCGTTCTTTCCGCCAATTCTAAAGATTTTCTGGCATAGTACAGGCTTGAATCAAGTGACTTTTTTTCCTTGAAGACTTCTGCCATTACGTTATAGGTCTGAGCCAGAAATCGTTCATTATTAACTTTTTCAGAAGCCAAAATACTTTTCCTGTAATAACCAAGAGCCAGATCATACCGACTTTTTTTTCGCTCAAAGTTTCCCAGATTCAGGAGTAAAATATTTATGTTTCTACTGTTAATTTCAGACGCAAGTGAAAATGCCTTTTCTGTATAAAATCGTGCAGTATCTAAGTTTCCTGTAATCTCATTTTCGGCACCCAGATTACTCAATGACAATTCAATCAAGCCATTATCCCCTATTTGCTCTGCTATTTTATAGCTTTTCATATAGCATTCAATGGCTCTTTCGGAGTCTTTTTGCTCCCCATATACTACACCCAAATTAATGTAAGCATTGGCAATTCCTTTCTGATCGTCTATTTTCTCCGATGTTTTTATTGCTTCAAAAAGTGTGGCCACCGCTTTCTCGTGTTCACCCAAAAAACTTTGAATAGCTCCGATCCGGTTAAGGCACCTTGATTTTCCAATCAAAAAACCTTTTTTCTCAGCCAGCGTAAGACCCTCCCGTGCATATTGCATTGCCTCCACAGGTTTTGAATACATGGTCAACTTAGCAATGTGTTCGAGCAGAAGAACCCGACTGGTATCAGCCAAAGGCTCAGCAAGTTTACTTTCTAAAATATCCGCCTTATTGCTCCCTTGTGCCAATGATTGACGGTTGTATGTAAGAATAAGGAAGAAGAATATTTTAATGGCTATTTTCAACAGGCCGACTTTTAGTTAGGTTAACAAAAATACTTTTTTTAAATCACATTAACCTGAATTGTGTTCATGATTTTGAAACCATACTACTTTCATCCTGGATAAGAACTGTTTTCTGTTTTTTTAAAGGCTAAGTTTTAATACCCTGTTAAAGGTTTTGCCATGAGCCAATCTTTACTTTTCCATAAAGCTTTCATATGTTAAAAAAATCCAGCCTTTAATTCGTTGCTGTTCATTTTTCATTTCCTGGTTTACCAGAGGATATTTTTCATTATTAACATTTTGTAAACAACCATACCCTTTTTTTCTGCATCTAAATTGCAAAACCTGATTTAAATAATACAAATATGAAAAAGCTAATAATATTCCTGATGTTCGCAGTTGCCGGTTTCACTGCCGCAGCACAATACGATGATTACGGCACCTATCGCGACGATCGTTACTACTACGATGAAGAGTTTGACTGGCACTGGGATGTGCGGGTGCGTATCACCGACGGTATAAAATCCGGCCTGATAACTACCTGGGAAGCCAACAGGCTTTATAAAAAACTAGAGCGTGTGGAGCAAAAAGAGTATGCCTACATGGCGGACGGAAACTTCACAGACTGGGAGCAAAATGATGTGTGGAGCGATGTGGTTTGGTTAAACCGTCAGGTGGGAATCCAACTTTACGATGGCGACAGAAACTACTACGGCTTCAACAGGGTGTATATTGGTTTCAATACCTACCCTTTCTGGTACAATAGATTTTATACCAACGGTTGGAACTACAATCGTTTCGACAGACTTGGCTGGGGAAGTTACCGTTATGGATATGCTCCCAGAAATTACTATCCGCGTACCAAAGTGTATGTTTATAATAACCGGGGCAATAACCGAAATTACAATAACAACAGTCGTGGATATGCCAAACCCGGCAGCCGAGATTATGGAAACAACAACAACAGACAAGGAAATAATAACACCCGGAATTACGGTTCACGCGACGAAAGGGGCAGTTTCGACAGAAACAACAACGGTACCAGAAGTAACCCGTCGAATATAGACCGTTCGGCCGGTACTACTAACAGAAATAACAACAATGGCACGTACACTAAACCGGGTAGCAGACCATCTACAGGAAACAGTACTAATCGCGATTTTGGCAGCAACTCTTCCAGAAATCAAAGTTATACTCCACCTGCAAACAGAAACATGGGAAGTTCATCGAGCAGAAGCGATAGAAGTTTTGGCAATAGTTCATCAAGTAGCAGCCGCTCATCAGGATCTTATCAAAGATCGGCTCCGGCAGCACGTCAGTCGTCACCTGCAAGATCAAGTGGTAATTCATCTACAATATCCGGAAGTAGTAACAGTCGCT
>JAHEBN010000053.1 GCA_024645245.1 Jiulongibacter sp.
TCGGAACCACAACCAAACAAGCGGTAGAACTGCTTATGAATGACCCGGAAACAGAAGGAATTGTAATGATAGGTGAGATTGGCGGTGGAATGGAAGCCGAAGCAGCCAGATATATAAAAGAGTCGGGAAATAAGAAACCGGTTGTAGGTTTTATTGCTGGTCAAACAGCCCCTAAAGGTAGACGAATGGGTCATGCAGGTGCTATTGTAGGAGGAGATGAAGATACAGCTGCTGCCAAAATGAAAATTATGGCTGAATGTGGAATTTATGTGGTCGAATCGCCTGCCGAAATAGGTGAGACTATGCTGAAAGCATTAGGACGGGCTTAAGTAATTATTTACATAGGAAAAAAGATCGGAGCAATCCGGTCTTTTTTTGTTTTATGGAATAAAATTTGACTTGACTTACTAAAAAGCAATATGATGTTTCATAAATATATACTCCGTTCAAAATTATGCTTGCGTGTATTTTTGTCAAGTATTTCATTTATATCCTGCCAAATAGAAAACTTAAATAGTTTACCCCACTCAGAAACAACCGTAGCAATTTCTCTGGTAAATCAGATACGCAGAGAAGGTTGTAAATGTGGCGATGTATATTATCCTCCTGCTCAGGATTTGAAATATAACGAACTACTATCCAAAATAGCTGAAAGTCATTGTAAGGACATGGCCCATAATAATTATTTTGATCACATAAATAAGTCTGGCCAAGATGCAGGTGTAAGGCTAACTATCGCAGGATATGGCTGGAAATTATGGGGTGAGAATATTTTTTACACTAGCAGAGAAAACTCACAGGCCAACGAAGCAGTTGAAGCCTGGAGAGCAAGTCCAACTCACTGTACAAACATCATGAATCCATCTTTTACCGAAATGGGTCTTGGTACTTACCAAGGTTACTATACTCAGTTATTTGGAAAGCCTTAAAATAGTTTTCTGAACTTTATCGTACCTTCTACATCTCTAAGTTCTTCTAAAAACTCCGGACTGTATGATCTTTCCACGTCCACTATTACATACCCGATTCGTTCGTTAGTCTTCAGATACTGTCCTTGAATATTGATGTTATATTTAGCGAAAATATTGTTGATTTTGGCCATAATTCCTGGCACATTCTTATGTATATGTAGCAATCTATGCGACTCGACTAATATCGGCAACTGCACTTCAGGGCAGTTGACACTACCTGTTGTACTACCATTATTCATATATTCCAGCAATCTTTCCGGCACATATTGACCAATCATTTCCTGAGCTTCTTCCGTACTTCCACCAATGTGTGGAGTAAGTATCACATTTTCAAGTCCCATTAATTCGCTCACAAATGGGTCGCTATTTGTTTTTGGCTCCTCAGGAAACACATCTACACCTGCACCTACTACTTTCCCCGATTTTATCGCTTTAACCAATTCAGGTATTTGCACAACTTTACCTCTTGCTAAATTGAGGAAAATAACTCCGTTTTTCATTTGAGCAAATTCAGCCTCACCTATCAGATTATCATTTTCTTTTCTGCCGTCAATATGCAAACTTACCACGTCGGCTACCTCGAGTACTTCTTTCATTGTTTTGCATTTTCGGGCATTGCCTAAAGGCATTTTGTCTACCTTATCGTAGAAATACACTTCCATGCCCAAAGCTTCACCCAGCACAGACAGTTGAGTACCAATGTGACCATATCCTATTAGTCCCAGTTTTTTCCCTCTTACTTCAAAAGAATTATTGGCCGACTTGTCCCATACGCCCTTATGCATTTTCTCCGACTTGGTGGGTATGGAACGAATTAGCATAATCATCTCACCAATTGCTAGCTCAACCACTGAACGCGTATTGCTGTATGGTGCATTAAATACCGCAATTCCGAGATCCGTGCATACCCCGAGATCAATTTGATTAGTACCAATACAAAAAGCCCCAACTGCAATTAACTTATCTGCATTTTCTAAAACTTTTGCAGTAATATTTGTTTTGGATCTGATCCCAATAATAGAAACACCTTTAATTTTCTCTGTAAGTTCATCTTCATCCAGAGCTCCTTTGTGAAACTCCACATTAAATCCTTCACTTTTGAAAGCCTGAACAGCGGCTTGGTGAACATTTTCAAGCAATAATACCTTTATTCTGGATTTTGGATAAGACTGAGCCCTTGGTAAATGATTTAACCATAAAAATTCATCTAAAGTGGGCACCACATGATCGGCTAAATCAATAACTTTTTGCCTGGCCACATTTTCTGTAAAGGCGTAAAAATAATTGGCCAAACCACTACCTTTTACTTCATAGTCCGTATAGCCGTCTCCAATCACATGAATCTCACCTGGTAAATTCAGCGACTCAATCAATTTTACTTTTCCACCATCCCCAGTAAGTACATTATTTAAATCAGCTCCGGTTATATTTCCATCTGAATCATAAGTAAAGGTATTGGCGTAGATATTCGACTCTTTTACACCCAAATAAGTAGCAACAGGTACAATGAAATCCTTAAATCCACTGGAAAGTATGTATATGTCATCTGCACATAATTCGAAAAATATCTTATTTCTTTCAAATGAGGGAGAAATTTTATTCATCAAAAAAACAACCAGTTTCTCAACATGTGATTTATTAGCTTTTAATAACTTAAGCCTTTTTTGAAGAGATTGCGAGAAAGGCAATTCGCCATTCATACAACTGTCTGTAATTGCTTTAATTTCATTCAAAATATTTTGATGGTCGGGTAAACCCGACAAAGCAATATTTGCAAGTTCATCAAGTCCCTCTACTTGAGTAAAAGTGCTGTCAAAATCAATAATTATACTTTTCTGTTGTACTGCGTCTGCCACTTGGATAATATTTAAAGAAATTCAAAGATAATTATCAAAAATAAATACAAATAATGACCTGCATTGTGACTTAAGTATCAAAAAGTAAAATGGCTGGAAAAATATTCCAATATTCTATTTTAAACTTAAATTAATCCAAATCAAGGCACAGGATCATATCCAGAACCACCCCAGGGGTGACATTTTCTTACCCGGTTTAAAGTAAGCCTGAAACCTTTAAAGAAACCATATTTGGTGAATGCTTCTACGCCATATTGGGAGCATGTAGGTGTAAAGCGACAAGAAGGTGGAAACCAAGGTGAAATACCCGCCTGGTAAAGTTTTATGACAAAAATGGCAATATAACGCATAAAAAAAGCCCTGAATTTAAACCCAGGGCTGATTTGAATTTTTGTGAGATTAAGCAAACATACCCTCTTTACCGAACTTTACAGCAAGTAATGCATACACTACTGCTCTTAATTTATTTCTGTTTGAAGAACCCATTTTCTCCATAACTTCAGCAATTGCAGCGTCTAATTTCGGCCCGTCAGAAAGACCTAATTTTTTAATCAGGAAATTGTTTTTCACACGATCCAATTCAGATTGGTCTGAACCAGATACCTTAGAAGAATCAGCGTTGTAGATGGACGGACCTAATCCTTTAGCAACTCCAGTTAGAAGAGCCTCGCTTAAGCCAAGTCCAAGTTCGGCATTCTGAGCTTTGTACTGCTCCATGCACTCATCGAATTTACTCATTTTAAATAAAATTTAAGGTTTTGGGGAAAACTGTCATTACAAGAATAACACTTTATCTCGAATTAATGAAAGAAAAACATATAAAAACTTATTAAATTTTACTTTTGTAAATTACAGTTTTAAAAAAATTATATCTCAACTGAAATCCGATCAAAGCATTGATTCCACCCGTTTTGATATAATTAACTTCGCTTTTATTATTGTATTCAATATTGGTAATTGATTCCAAAAAACCTCTTTTCAGCATCAATACTCTTGCATAAAGACCGATTTCAAACTGATCGGATAACCTGCCTGAAATTTCCAGTCCATTTTCCCACTTTATTACTTGCCTATTCTGAAAAAAGGAAACACCAACACGCAAAGTATCGACTGGGGGTACCCGGCCAGAATAATATTCATAATTATATTCATCAATTAAAGTTTGTTTTGCAAAAGGGTCAATCAACAATCCTGAAGTAAAAAATAGGCCTGTTCTACCGGCCACCCTATCCAGATTTAAAATTCTTTTTTTCCCTCTGAGCGTAATATTAGTAAAAAACTTTCCAGACCGCAATTGAACAGGATAAATACCAAATTTACTCAGATTCAACTCTTGATTAATAAAAGCCGGATATTTAGAATAAGCTACCTCAGCCTGCCACCTGCTATTTTTGTTAAAACCTAAAAATGCTTCCCATGTAGTGAATCCATCATCCTTAGCTTTAACATTTGCAGGTTGTATGCCCGTATTAGAAAGTCCACCTAATTTAATGCCGGCGTTTAAGCCAAAATAAACAAAAATCTGTTTGCTATTGAGATTTGGTAAATTTAATGCATTAGAAGCATTTCTTTCCGAAGGTAACT
Source organism: Jiulongibacter sp. (assembly GCA_024645245.1). Lineage (GTDB taxonomy): Bacteria > Bacteroidota > Bacteroidia > Cytophagales > Spirosomataceae > JAHEBN01. Next base: position 4,412 of record JAHEBN010000053.1, read on the forward strand.
CATAATAAGGTTCTTGCGAAAAACTTCTAATAGTAATAAGTGCGAGCAAAATAATTCTACAAATGGTCATGACACCTTTATAACTTTCTGTTTAATACGCAAAAGCGATTTAAAATGTTTTATCTGAATTTAATGTATCTAATTTTCTTTAAAATCAACTACAACTATTTCACTAAAAGTAGTAATTTAGCGAAAATTTAAGCTTAATATTCTTTAGAGATGACAGAAAATATAAAATCAGCAATTCCAACCTGGGCAATGATTGCCATTTTTGTAGTTATTCTATGTTTGCTCGCTATTTTCGGTGATCTGTTTACTTTTATTTTGGGTCTGCTTATCGAAATTTTGGTTTTCGCGATTGGCTACAACGAAAATCATCAGGATCATCATTGATCTGTTTTATTTAAATTTTGAAATTTTGCAACCCTTTGATTATTACCTTCGTAATATAATCAATGGGAAGCACCTTGGCTGAAATTAACTTCAACGAAACAATAGAGAAGTGTATCAGTGGTGATCGTATTGCTCAGAAACAGCTTTACAAAGATCACTATGGCTTTGGTATGTCCATTTGTTTAAGGTATTGCAAAACCAAAGACGAGGCTTTGGAAGTATTGAATGACGGATTTCTGAAAGTATTCAAGAATCTAAGTAAATACGACCCAAAAATGTCCTTCAGGAATTGGTTAAAAAGAATATTGATAAATACTTCAATAGATTTTTTCAGGAGTCAACAAAAGCATTATTACCATCAGGATATAGATACAGCTCATTCGGTATCAGATACGCATGAAAACGCAATTAATATCATTAATTACAATGATATTTTGAATCTGGTTTCTCAATTGCCCAATACTTACAAAATAAATTTCAGCCTTTTTGCTATTGAGGGTTATTCTCACAATGAAATAGCCGCACTATTAAAGATTTCGGTAGGCACCTCCAAATCCAATGTATCGCGGGCACGGGAAATTTTAAGAAAAAAGCTTGAAAATATATCCGATATAAATATCAAATGATATCACTAAAAAAATGAATAAATGGAAAAACATATCAGATGAGAACCTGGACAGAATGTTCAGAGAATCGGCTGATCGTGATTTACCCGAATTCGACGAAAACGCCTGGGATCAAATGAATAATCTTCTCGATAAAGAGGATGATAAGAAACCAGCTTTTTGGTACCAAAAGAAACTGCTTCTACTGATTTTACTTTTCACAGGTATTACTTTTGTATTCACTTATCGCTATTTTATCATAAAAGATAGTAAGAATATTGGTCCGGCTTTTGAAACCAAGGATATAAATAATGTTAAACAGAATAATTTTCAAAAGGAGTTAACTAATTCAGATTCTAAAAAAAATCCCATTGATAATAAGAAAGCACTAGGTACAAATAAAGACTTAACTGCTGAAATAGCGGAGATTACCCACAATACAGATAATCAGGCAATTGTATTAGAATCAAATAAGTTAACCCGAATTACCCGGGATAAAAAAATCATAATTAAATCCGATGATCCCCTCAAGCCGGAAACTAATCAAGGTTTAAATGAATATGAGAAGAAGAATAACAAGGATATGTTGAATAAAAATTCAACTAATCTTATTTCTGAATTACATCAAACAAACAAGGCTTTAGAAATTGACCATTCAAATTTTCGTCAAAAAAAATCCGCTTTGGCTGAGGTTAAGAAGCCAGGTACAAGTATTGAAGATATTATTATTTCAGAAAAAGATAATTCCTTTCCAATATTTGACAACGTTGTCGAAATTTCCGGATATGTTTTCCAAATTATACCTGCATCATTCAAAGCACCTGATTCTGATTTTAAAAATGTTCCATCTTTATTAAATCCTAAACATAAATCATCAAATTTTGACCAAGGAAAAATTGGGATACGCCTGGGCTATTCACCTGATTTAAGTACTATAGCTAATAATCGAATTGGTAGGATTGGTAGTGATTTTGAAATATTAGCAGAATACAGGTTTACCAAAAAATGGAGTTTAGGTGCCGGAGTAATTAAGTCATTGAAATATTACGATGCCAGGTCAAGCCAATATGCATGGCCGGCTAAATGGTCTGCGGTCGATCAATTAAAACTCTTAAAAATAAAGGCAGAATGTGATATGCTGGATATACCGCTAAATCTACGATATGACTTCAATAATAATCAAAAAATGCGGTGGTTTGCAAGTGCCGGAGTCACCAGTTATGTCATGTTAAACGAAAAATACAATTATATATATGAATCTGATTACCAGCCTGTTTCCAACAAGTATAGCTGGCAGGGTAAAACCGGTTTCTACAAATTAGGAGTGGTCAATCTGAGTGGTGGATTGGAGTATAACTTGAAAAATAAAATCAGCTTACAAGCCGAACCTTTTATAAAAATACCAGTAGAAGAAGTCGGGTATGGTTATGTTAAACTGTTAACCGCAGGCATTTTTATTTCCGGAAAATACACAATAAATTAAAAAAATAGCAACCTTTTTTGCTCAGCTAACGTACTTTTTGAAATTCTTAAATATTCACTCTTTTCAAAAGTACTTATGAAAGCAGAAGAAATCAATCGCGGGCAGTTCTTAAAAAATTTAGGTTTAAGTACAAAAGCATTAATGGCATTCTATTGCTTAGGGACTGTTACCGCTTGCTCCACAGATGACGATCCAACCCCGTCGGGTTCCACCGGAAATACAGGTGGAAATACCGACACTGGTATAACCGGAACAAGCACCGGAAATTCAATAAATTTCACTATAAATCTAAGCAACACAACCTATTCTAAGCTTAAAACGGCAGGTGAGTTTGCAATAATTGGTGATGTCATTATAGCCAATGCCAGTGGTATTTTTGTAGCCTTGTCCAAAAAATGTACTCATCAGGGAACCACGATCGAATACCGAAAGGATCAGGGAGATTTCAAGTGTCCTAATCATGGATCAGAGTACACTTTAAGCGGTGTGGTTCAAAAAGGCCCTACTACCACCGATCTGAAAATGTATAAAACTGCACTTTCGGCAGACAAAAACAGCCTGATCATTTCTTAATCAGGAAATATTATCAAACCAAAAAGTCATAGGTATGAAAAATCTATTAATTATTACCTTAATTCTGTCTTCAATTATTTCATCCTACGCTCAAGATTTAGAAGCCGATGACTTGCTTAATTCGATCCAGAATGATGAAATAAATACTGACAAGCTTCTGCCGGAACGAATGCTGCTTACACAAAGAGCTTTTTGGGGAGAGAATGGCATTTATCGCAAAATAGGAATAGCCCCAAAGGTAATAACTAATGAATCGAGGGAAAGAGAATTGCGTGTAAGACGCACAATGCTAAAGATTCATCAGGGACTTGGCTTGGCCACTGCAGGAGCAATGCTTGCACAAGGAATACTTGGTAGTCAATTGTATAAAGGCAACTATGCTGTTCGGAATGCTCATGAAAGTGTAGCCTTGGGAATTAATATTGCTTATAGCACTACCGCTTTAATGGCCTTTGCAGCACCTCCCCCGATGGTGAACAGGAAGAAATTTGATAACATAAAATTACATAAACTATTATCAGTTGTGCATTTAAGTGGAATGATAGGCACAAATGTGTTGGCACATCAAATCGAAAACAATGTGAAATTAAAACCGTATCACAGGATTGTTGCCATGACAACTTTTGCAGCATATACCGCAGCTATAATCTCAATCAAACTGGAAATTAAATAATACAATTATGAAAAACATTTTAGCATTTTTAGGCCTGCTTATACTAAGTTCGTCTATTTCCTTACATATGGATAAGAAAAAAATAAATGTAAATAAGGCTGAGTCTAACCTGCAATACGGGTTAACACACCCTTTGCATAGTTTCGATGCAAAGGCAAAAGATTTCAAATGCGTTATCGCATTTAATGAAGAAAATAAAACAATAGAAGCTGTAGCAGTAGTAATTCAAATCAGGGATTTCGATAGTGAAAACTCTAATCGCGATTCCCATGTAATTGAGGTTTTAGAAGCATTAAAATTTCCAAGCGTAACATTTACATGCAATGAAATTAACTATACAGGGAATTCAATTACGGCTAACGGGAAATTGAATTTTCATGGTGTTAGTAAACCATTTACCTTAATCGCGGAACAAAAAATGGAAAATACCAAATTAATTCTAACAGGAAATTTCAATGTGGATATGACCGAATTTGGCGTTGACCCTCCCGGTTTAATGGGATTAAAAACTGAAAAGGACATTAAACTTGGCTATAAAATGACTTTCAATATTTAGGGTATAAGATTTACACATCAATGATTAAAAACCAAAATCCGGCAGGTCTTACCTGCCGTTTTTTTTTAATTAACACTTACTAAATTAGTCATATATTGTATCAAGGTTCCTTTTTAACAAAATATATTATGCGTACATAATTCGAATAAGCTTAGACCAGAATTGCTAACTTCAATCTTAACAAAAAAGCCATCGGATTTACCAATGGCTTTTTCAATATCATATATTTCCTTAAAATTAGAATTCCCAAAGATTATGTTCAAACTCTAATAATTCATATTCCAATTCCTGAGACTTATTCAAAGCCTCTTTAGGACTTTTATAAATCTGATCCAAATAACGATTTTGAGAATTAGATTTCTTTACAATTCTACCATGGAATAATCTAAGTTCAAATGCATCTGCCAAATTAATGTTTTTAGCAGTATTCGCCTCATTGAACCATATAGCACTGGGATTATTCCTGAAAAAAGATTCTAATTCTTTGTATTTAAAAGTCGCCAGATCTTTTTCAAGGCCATCCCCTGAAATTTCAGCCGGTATTTTAATAGTGACTGTTTGAATATCGAAATACTGACGTGATCGTTGCCTGTCAAAAATCCAATCCTCTTTAAGTTCAACTAAATACAAATCTCTTGGAAAAAGCTCGTAACCATCTTGGGCTGTTGCAGCTGCAGTAGCACTAGTAGTATTTTTACCATCTTGAGATGACTCACTTGAGGTATTTCCCCCACCCCAGCCATCATCCTCACCAGCATTTGATGCTGGTTTTTCATTTCCGGCACCACCCCAGCCATCATCTTCTGTTGCTGCACCAAATCCCGCCTCAATTTCTTCCTGAGAAAGGCCACCTCCTTCAAATTTTTTAAACAAGCGTTCATTAAATTGGTCCAGTGATAATCTTTCTTCCAATGTTTCATCGGAATAGGCATCCAATACGCCTGATTTTACACCTTCAATCAAAAATTTAGTTATTTCGCTATTGTTTGAGAAAAGAGGTTGATTTTGCTTTTCATGTAAATCTAATCTTCTCCATAATGTTACTTTGTACGCAACATTCGATTCGTGAACGGGACGCAATGACAATGGATTTAAGCCATTATCTGATTTTTCCTGAGCAAATGCAGTAGAAGCCGTAATAATTCCAGCAACCAATGCAAGCGATTTCATTTTTCTCATTAATCTACAAATTTAGTATTTAATTAAGAGGAATTTCGATGAAAATCTCACCAACATTCACATCTTCTGTTTGTCCTTTAAAGTTCCTTCTCTCAACCTTATTAACCTGGATCAGATAACGATCTCCGGCTTCTGCTTGTTGTGCAAGTTGAGAAATATTAACCGCCCCACTAACCCCTTTCATGCTACCCTTTGGTCTGGTGCCTCGAGCAAGATATATATCAAAACTAGAGACCCTGAATTTAGCATCCTCCGGATTATTGTTTTTAAAGTCTTCGTCCGAATCAGCCCTCATATTGATTGACCTTAATGAAGACGCCGACATACCTCTTTTCTTAATATTCTCATTCACTTCAGCATTATTGGCTAAAGCCACAATAGTTGGTTTTGGTACCCTTCTTACATTAAAAGGAAAGGATTGAAGTTTTACACCATCATTTTCAACATCCAGTACTACTTTTGATGCCGTAGGCACAACCGTAACGTTTCCACCACCGCCTGATATAAATTCACCACCTGAACCTGAAAAATTAGGCTTGAATAATGGTCCCAAACCAGGTGAACTGGTCTGTAATTTATTGGCACATCTGAAATACAATGCAGGCAACGAAGCAGACTCTAACTGAACAGATGGTTTTAATACTGTATAGCTTTCTTCGGTTGTCTGAGTTTCCATGGTGCCATCCGGTTTGGGATACGAGATGGTAGCTGTGTAAGAACGTTTCAGTGTACCATTTTGATCGTATTGACCACCTTGAGCAATTACTTCGTAAACGCCTTTCCCTTCGGTAACAGGCAACGAACTTCCATTAATACTAATTCGAGGTGTTATTGCACTTGAATAAGCCCCTATTGCAACCTCAGCCTTATATTTCTGCCCGGCAACAACTGTTCTTGAATCTGGAATTACAACAGCGAAAATTTTATCAAATTTAATCTCTTTTGCTCCAACTTGTTGAGCTAAATAATCCAAAACGTCACTTTCTAAACGACGTAATTCTGATTGTTTTTGACTTAAAGAAGCCAAAGCCGCCGGAACCGGAGTCTGTGCAAAATTTAACTCCGCAAAGTCTTTCGATCTGGTGTTTGCATCTGTTTTCGAAAATGCCGGATCGTCTTTTGCATCCATGGCAAGCAATGGAATTTTTGATCCCGGTGCAGCAATACCCTGAAGATAGGTTGAAAATTCATTCAGTTTCTTCTTCAATTCATACCCTTTACCATTTTTAGTAGGACCAACCATCATTATTGCCACCTTTTCTTCCTCAGAAAGATTCTTGATACCGCCTGTTTCCGGATCAATTCCTCCACCAGCATCTTGAATTATCGTACTTTTTAATTCGTCAATTTCTTTAATTAATGACCCGGTTTGATTTCTTACTTCTTCTGCTTTTTTTAACAACTCGACATATTCCGCCTTTCCACCTGCATCTTCAACTGCCTTTTTCATCGCTGAAACAGTTCTCTCATTACTTTCATTTGCAGAAATATTAGCTTGCTCCAGACTGTTGTTAAGCAATTGAAATTTCTCCAGGATAGCATTACTTACCTGCAAAGCCAGCATTGCTGTCAGCACCAGATACATCATGCTTATCATCTTCTGACGTGGAGTCTCTTTTCCACCTGCCATAATTTCTTAATTTACCGTTTATAATTAGTTTATTAGGAGAATTTCTTAATTGCCTTTCATCGCAGACAGCATACTTCCATATACATTGTTCAACGATGATAAGTTACCTGTAAGTTTATTCAATTCTTGTTTGAAGGTCTGGGTATCTTTGGAAGCTTCAGACATATCATTCATTGCCGAAGACAAGTTACTATAGAAAGAATTCATTGCTTTTAAATGCTTATTAGTATCCTGAAGTTCTAATTCATATACAGCATTCAATGCTCCCATATTTTGAGTGATTTTCTGGAATTGATCTCTGTATTGTTGAGCGTCTTTGGTAGCATCAGCCATGCTGTTCATGGCAGTAACAGCTACACCGTAAGCCGTATTCATTTCACCTACTTTTCCAGCAGCCGATTTTACATTAGCCGCATATTCTTTGGTAGCAACTGTTGCATCGGTAATCTCACCTAAGTTACTCACTGTTTGATTTAATTTTGAAAAGCCATTCTTAAGACCGTCGAAAATATCTGGTGAAATGTTAGCATTAGCAAGCATATCATCCATTTTTGAAGTTAAGCCAACACTACTTTGCTTTCTTTGAACAGGTGCAACGTTTTCTTCAGCCAACTCAGGATAGACTTTTTCCCATTGATATTCAACAACAGGTCGTAAAAATGCCTGAAAAGCATAAATAAAGAATATAATTGCTTCGACAGTTAAGGCCGCAGGTAATATCATACTGGCCCATTCGTAGTGCATGATTTTACCCATAGCACCTATAATTACGAATGCCGCTCCTAAACTATAAACTGCGGGGATTAATTTATCCCATAAAAAACTTGGTCCTTGATTAGCTGCCATTTTTATTTTTACAATTAAAATTGATAATGGTTATTTATTTCTATTAAAAATTAAACTTTATTCTCTGCCCGGAACACTACCCAGCCTGTCCATTACATTTCTGAAACCGATGTAGGATCTTGTTTTATTTCTGTATTCAAAAGAAGTTGTACCAGTTTCCAAATAGTAGGCCACATCTTTCCAGCTCCCTCCTTTAATTACTTTTCTAGGCTCATCCGGATCGTCATAGACCGGATTTAAATCCCAGGTAACCGGCATATAAGCTTCGCTATATGCATCCTGCGTCCATTCCGAAACATTTCCAGCCATATTATACAAACCAAAATCGTTTGGATTAAAGGAATTCGAAGGGGCCGTATAAGGATATCCATCTGCACGATAATTACCCCGATAAGGTTTGAAATTAGCAAGGAAACATCCTTTGCCATTGGCTACATATGGATTTCCCCAAGGGTATTTAGCACCCTCTTTGCCTCCTCTGGCTGCCCACTCCCATTCTGCCTGAGAAGGCAAACGGAAGCGTGGTGATCTGAAAAGCTCATTTTCAGCACGATAATTATTATATAGGGAAGTTCTCCATTTTGAAAAATCCTGAGCAGCATCCCAGCTTACACCCACCACCGGATATAAATCAAAAGCAGGACTTGAAAAATAATATTCTGTCATCTGATCACCATTATGAAAAGAGAAATCTTTACTCCAAACAGTGGTATCAGGATAAAGTTTGGTCATTATATATTCTTCACCTAAAACACTGATCGAATCTGCTAAAACAGAATTAACGAACATTCTGTATTCGTGATTGGTAATTTCGGTATCATCCATATAAAACGGATTTATGGTTACCCTTTTGTTCATAGAAATGCGGGAAGACAGTACATCCTGATCAGCCTGCCCCATAGTATATGAGCCCGAAGGAATCAAAACCATGCCTGATGGAGCGGTTTGTTTATAACCTTTTCTGGCAGTGGCTACTACTTCGCCATCTCTAATGCCATCCAGCGGATCATTCGCATCGCCACCTTTTCCTTTACCTAAACCAATTTTTTCCATGGTTTTCCCAAGAAAACCACAACTTTGTAAGAAGAGCAATGGTGCAATTATTAGCAAAGTCTTAGAAAATGTTTTAAACAGTTGCTTGTTCATAGTGAAAACAAGATAATTAAATTAATAAATTTTATCCTTCATTTAGAGAACAGAGTAAGAACGCCATCACTTTCTTTATTATTGTAATACAGTTTCAAAGAAATACATAACAATAATTTATCCTAAAATATAAGTGTTCTTTCTCTAACGCTATTTGAAACGCACAAATCATGCCAATCAAATTTACCCAGTGCCAGAATATTAAAATTCAATTCTCAAACGGTTTCTGAAAAATTAATACCGTTTAATCAATACCTGTATCTGGGTGTTCTGATAATCGATTTCTTTCCGGCCCTAGGTGGGTTCAATGAATAAGTAAGTAGAATTTCATGAGAAAGGGGAGCTTTTGCCAAATTGCCAAAAACTATCCAATCTACGGCATATCCTGCTCGTAATGAGCTATTCAGGAAATTGCCACCTATTAGGAAAGAAAAAGCATCTTGCCAACGGTAGTTCAGGCCGGCCCAATAATTTGCATTATAGGTAATAATGGCCCCTGCTTCCGGTGACACAGTTTTAAAATCACTTTTTATAACAAACATCGGACTTACATCCAATGTATAACTTAAACCGATCAGCACGTTACCGGTTAAATAAAGACTTCTTGGTAAAAGACTATTTCCGCTTTCGGTACTTAATCCAAAAGCAGGTTGATTAATATGTTTTACAGATAAACCTAATTGGTAAACCGGATTATATAAATAAATACCTGCTCCTAAATCAGGCTTTGTCTGTCCCGTTTGGCTAGTTGGAATTACTGGATCATTTGTTTCTCTTGGACGGTAATTAGTACCATTTATAGATCTGTTGTGCATTCCGGCACTGATACCTGCACCAATTATATTCGCTCCAAATCTTTTATGATAGGAGTATGCCAATTCAAATTCTCTGGTTGCACTACCTCCTCCTAATTGATCATTTAGGAAATAAGCCGAAACTCCACCATTCAAGAAACTTAAAGGTGCAGAAGCGGTTAATAATTGTGAATTTGGAGCTCCGCCACTGTCAAAGGTACCCGTATATCCAGTCCATTGGGTTCGATAAATTGCAGAAATATTTGTTTTACCACCAAAACCAGCTGCAGCGGGGTTGAGATAAGCGTGATTAAAAACATATTGGGTAAATTGGGGGTCGGTTTGAGAAAAAGCAGAAATGCATACTACAAAAGAAATTGCAGTAATAATCATAACTTTTAAAAGACCCTTTTTAACCAACTTTAATAATTTTAAATATCTATAATAGCCTTAATAACTCAATACTATTTTAATACGTTAAAAGAACACGAATAGTCTATAAATTGTTAGCTTCTTTAATATAAATTTCCAAAGCACCGGTCATTGATGGTGCATTTGGCAATGGTGCTTCAATATCCAAAATAAATCCCTCTTCCGTAATCGCCTTGGCAGTTGTAGGACCAAAAGCAGCCAATCGAGTTTTCTTTTGTTCCCATTTAGGAAAGTTAGTAACCAAAGAACTTATTCCTGAAGGACTAAAAAAACATATTATGTCATAAAAAACATTAGTAAGATCTGATAGATCAGCAGGGCCGGTTTCGTAAATAATTGCCTCTGTAAGGTCTAACCCATTTTTAACAAATAAATCCGGAATAGTGTCAATACGAATGTTTGAACAAGGAAAAAGGAACTTTTCTTTCTTATGCTTAAGAATAAAAGGTTCCAGATCTGCAGCAGTGCGGCGACCAAAAAATATTTTTCGTTTCCTAATAGTAATGTATTTCTGCAGGTAATTGGCTGTTTGTTCCGAAATACAAAAGTATTTCATATCAATGGGTATTTCAATCCTGAGCTCTTCACAAAGTCGGAAAAAATGATCCACAGCATGTCTGCTGGTAAAAATAATTGCTGTATGTGCTAAAATATCAACCTTTTGCTTTCTGAATTCCCGATGATCTAAACCTACCACATCTATAAAATTGCGATAATCAACTCTAAGATTATACTTCTCGGCTAAATCATGATAAGGTGTATGTTTATCTCCCGGATCGTCTAAGGTGACTAATATGCTTTGAACCTGTATTTTCCTCTTTTCAAGTTCTTCTGCTGCCATTTCACTCATCCTCAATATGCTATTTTAAAATTAGTAGCTGATTAAAATTTAAAAATTAATGAAAAAGTAGAAATTTCAATCCAATCGTAATGGGCAAAATTTCCACGACACAAAGATATGAAATTAAATAAAGAGTTGATACCTGTACCGTTCTATTTATAGTTAAAGCTAAATTGATAAAACGACCCAGATAAATTAATGTGGCTACTGAAACAACTAAAGTATAATAATTAATATCTAACGGAAGATACAAAACCTTTAGAATAAATAACATGATAGCCAAAATTGTAAAAACAACCAGATTGTACTGGATAATTCTGAAAAAATGAAGTTCAACAGTTCTATCCAGATTGAATAGTTTACCCGAAATTCTCAAAAAAAACAGTTTTAATAAATAAGATATAAAACTTAGCAAAGCCAAAATAAAAAAATTGGCTATTTGGAAATAGTATTGTACCCCCTTAAAAAAGAGTTGGTCGAATATGCTTTTTTCCGTTCCGATTCCCGAAATAACAAATAAAACATATGCTGTAAGAAAACTCAACAAAATAACAAAAGCCATATTGATGCGGCTTAAGGGTTTATTAATCAGAAAAGATGTATCCCTTATAATAAAATTAAATAGTTCATTGAAATTAAAAAAACGTCCAAAGGCACGGGAATAAGAACCACTCAATATGGTACCGATTGCAAAAATAAATAGGAAGCAGGTAATTATACCGTTATAATTTATTTTACCCTTACGCGGTTTCATAATAAATCTGTTATTTGAAACCTGACTTATAACAGACTCTTTTGTAGAATTTTTAGCAAATGCAATCTGTGCGATAAAGCGTGGTTGAGCATCTACACTATACAAGGTTATGCAGGTTTCATTTTCTTTATTAAGTGCAGGAAGCTGATTGACATGCAAAATCTCCCATTTGTCTTTTGAGATTTTTTTAAACAACGAGCCATTTACAAATATAAAACTTTCCTTATTTTCTGATTTAATCAAAAGTTCATAAGGTTCGAAATTATCTTTATCAATAAAAATGGTTTTTGCAGGGTAATCAGCATGAATGGAAGCGATAAATGGGATAAAATTGCCCAATTTATAATCATATACCAGCCAATCTTTATTGAAATCATGTACCAAGGAGTAATTTTCTTCGGGTCCGGTGAAGGTAGCCGACGATAAATAAGGGACTAAAAAAAATACTATCAGGTAAAGTCTTCTCAATATTCTATTGAATTTGAGGCAAAATTAATCAATTTATTTTGAGAAAATATTCCTCAGATATTTCTTTTCAAATAGCTGCCATAGTCTGGTAGAAATACTTCATATTCCTGATTCATAAGTGGTGATGTAAGAATAAAATCGGCTGAAGAACTGTCACAGGCAATTGGGATGTTCCATACTACTCCCAGCCGAAGCAAGGCCTTGATATCCGGATCATGGGGCAAAGCCGACATTGGATCCCAAAAAAATATTAACACATCAATTTTTCTTTCGGCAATTAGTGCACCAATTTGTTGATCCCCTCCTAAAGGGCCACTCAATAATTTAATAATATGTACATCCAGCTCCTTTTCTAGTAAGTTGCCCGTAGTTCCAGTGGCAAAAAGTTGATGTTTTTGAAGGGTTGTTTTGTTAAATATTGCCCATTCCAGCAGTTCTGACTTTTTATTATCATGTGCCACCAGAGCTATTCTTTTTCTTGCTTCCATTTTTTAACGAATTACCGTTTTTGATTTTGATCAAATGAAGTCAAGTTTTCAAATATGTGCAAACCATTTAAGAAGAAAAGTGGTTTAAAAGAATATCTAAAAAAATTAATTTCCCATTTTAATGCCGTTTGAAAAAAGTTTTTTAAAAATCCAGACACTGGGAGAGTTGAAAAAATCCAAATACCAGGCTAAATCTGTAAAAGAGGAACTTCGGGATAACCTTATCGCAAAATTAAAAAATAAAGAAAAGGTTTTTGAAGGTATCTGGGGATATGAAGATACCGTAATACCCGATGTAGAAAGGGCAGTTTTATCTATGCATCATATAAATCTTTTGGGTTTACGTGGTCAGGCGAAAACAAGAATTGCCCGGTTAATGGTTAATTTATTGGATGAATATATTCCGGTAGTGGAGGGTTCCGAATTAAACGATGATCCTTTAAAGCCCTTGTCGAGGTTTGCTAAAGATGTTATTTCCATAAAAGGCGATGCCACACCTGTAAGCTGGCTTCACAGAGATGAACGATATAATGAAAAACTGGCCACGCCCGATGTTTCTGTGGCCGATTTAATAGGGGATGTGGATCCCATAAAGGCCGCCACTTTAAAACTCCCGTATTCTGATGAGCGGGTTATACATTTTGGCTTAATTCCCAGGTCACACCGTTGTATATTTGTAATCAATGAATTGCCCGATTTGCAAGCAAGAATTCAGGTGGCACTTTTTAATATTCTTCAGGAAGGTGACATTCAGATTCGCGGATTTAAACTTCGGTTACCACTGGATATTCAATTTATTTTTACAGCTAATCCGGAAGATTATACCAACAGAGGAAGCATTGTAACACCATTGAAAGACAGGATAGATTCGCAAATAGTAACTCACTATCCGAAAACCATAGAAACCGGAAGAAAAATTACAAATCAGGAAGCAAAAGTAAAGATTGGACAGGAAAAAATTGTTGTAAATGATATCCTTAAAGATCTCATTGAGCAAATAGCAGTTGAAGCACGAGAAAGTGAATATGTGGATGGTAAATCGGGAGTTTCAGCAAGAATGACCATTTCTGCTTATGAAAACCTGTTGAGTAGTGCCGAAAGAAGGTCAATTATAAATGATGAAACCTCCACAACAGCCAGATTATCTGATATTTATGGAGCAATTCCGGCTATTAACGGAAAAATAGAATTGGTGTATGAAGGAGAAGTAGAAGGCCCCGTTTATGTGGCACAAAGCCTGATTGGTAAAGCTTTGCGAAACGAATTTCTAAAGTTTTACCCTGATCCGGAAAAGGTAAAAAGGCAAAAAAATGCTGTGAGTCCTTATCAATCTGTAATCAATTGGTTTGGTGCCGGAAATGAAATGGAGTTTTTGAACGATATGAGTACCAAAGACTATCAATCCAGACTGAAAAGTATCGATGGTTTGGAAGAACTCGTTGAACATTTCCACCCAAAAATAAAAGGAAATGAAAAATTATTTCTGATGGAATTCGCACTAAATGGTTTGGCAGAATATTCGCTTATTAGCAAACAAAGTTTAGATAAAGGTTTGAATTTCAAGGATTTACTAAATAATTTATTTGATCCTGATAATCTTCAATTTGATGACGATGAAGATGATGACAATGACGGACCTTACTAATTTTCAAGTTAAAGTTTTTTAAAGTATTTCTATGAATAAAAACTAAGATATCTTTAACTGACTGAATCAGAGATAGATTATTTGTAATTTTATGCCTGCAGATTTTAATATTGTATAGTTTCAACTTATATTTCAACAAGCATTATAGATCACATCTATATTATAAGTATGAACTTACAACAAATGGAATACCTGCTTGCAGTAGATCAGCACAGGCATTTTGCCAGAGCTGCCGAAGCCTGTCATGTTACCCAGCCTACCTTAAGTATGATGATTCAAAAGCTGGAGGAAGAACTTAATGTTAAAATATTTGACCGAAGCAGGCAACCTGTTTGCCCAACTGAAACAGGCGAATTACTGATTGAACAAGCGAGAAATATTCTTCACGAAAGTGCGGTTTTTAAAGAAATTGCACAGGAGGCCCGTAATTTTATTGGAGGTGAATTGAAAATTGGAGTAATTCCAACCATTGCACCTTATTTATTACCTCTATTTATTCAGTCTTTTTATTCAGAATTTCCGCAAGTGCATTTAAAAATTTCGGAATTAATTACAGAACAGATTCTAAAAAAGCTGGAAACCGGTGAGTTGGATGTGGGGATACTTGTTGCTCCTGAAAACGACAAAACCATAAAAGAAATCCCGCTGTACACAGAAGCCTTTGTTGTTTATTCACCCAAAAGCTTCGATAAAGAATACCTGATTGCCGAAGATCTCGATGTAAACGATTTACTTTTATTAGAAGAGGGTCATTGCTTTCGTTCTCAAATTATACGCTTTTGTGAATTGAGAAAAACCTCAGATCTAAAAATTGAATACACTTCTGGCAGTTTGGAAACATTGCGATATCTGGCCGATAAACAATTGGGAATAACCATTTTACCGGAGTTGGCCACCTTACATTTTACGAAAGATCAAATGGCAAAAGTAAAACATTTTGCTTTACCCCGACCGGTTCGTAAAATTTCATTAGTGATAAAGCGGGATTTTGTTAAAAGGCGATTAATCGCAGCCTTAGGTGATAAAATAATTTCCAACTTACCAACAAAACTGGGCACGCAAAATGAAATCATAGTACCATTAAACTAATGCAGGTAATATTTAAATCTAAACCTTCGAATAGAACTAAATTTCATAAAAAAGCCGGAAAGAGTTAAAAGTATCTTCCCGGCCTTGTATTCTTTTTGAAAATCTAGTTAATGCTTACATGACCGGAACTGGTAGATATTTTAACATTCGCACCTCCCCCATTAAGTGTTCCCTGAATTCTGTCTTTATCGAAAGACCCTTGAAATTCTTTATAATCGTGCATAGCCACTCGATTTCCCTTTATGTCCAAATTCATTCCTTTATTCAGTGGCATATTTACATTGATATTTCCACCACTGCTATGTAAAACCAGAAAATCACCTATTTTTTCAATATCAGCATCTATTCCACCGCCACTGGTACTTGCCTTTACACTTCCACTTATTGCTCCTAAATTTATGGATCCGCCTGAGGTAGACGTATTTAAATCTCCATTCATTCCATCAATCCGTATTCCTCCACCACTGGTATTTGCACGAACGATTCCCGACATATTTTCAAGTGAAATACCTCCTCCACTGGTAGTTAAACTAATATTACCTGAAACATTTTCAGCTTTAATTCCTCCACCACTTGTGATAAGGTCAATATTTTCTTTAGAGTTAAGAATTTTAATACCGCCACCAGAAGTTCGTCCTTTAACATCACCAGCAAGCCTGTCTAAGTCCAAACCCCCACCACTGGTAGTAAAGCGAAGATTTCCATTCAGGTTTTTCATTTTAATTCCACCTCCACTTGTAGTTAAATCGGTGTTCACGTTTACAGGTGAGAGTATTTTAAAGGTCACTATCAACCCATTTTTCCAATTATTACCTTCTTTGTTTTTCGCAAAACACACCAAAGTGTTACCCTCCATACCTACTTCAAGGGTATAATTTTTTAGTTTTTCTTTAATTTCATCATTTGTAAGCTCTTTGCCATTGTTCCCTTTAACAAAAACCTCAACAAGCGATTCCGGATTATCATACCCAACCACTGTTATACCTCCCCCCGAGGTTTTTACATCCAGATTTCTAATCTGAGAGGCATTGAACTTTTTGACCATAAATGGTTCTTTCTGAGCATCTACGGCAAAGCAAATCAGGCTTACAATAAATAAAGCGAATAATTTTTTCATAATTAAGATGAGTTTAAGTTTAGTAATAGCTTTTATAATATAAATGGATGAATAAAAGCGGCTAAAGGTTGCACCCCATTTCATCAATCAATTTCTTAACAAGTTAAAAAATTCAATCAAAAACAAAATTGAGAAAAATATCTTTTTATTAGTTCATAATACTCAAGGTGTAGAAATATTTACCCAAAACATAGGTTTTAATTAACAAAAGGTAAGGAATGATATTTTTGACAAGCCGGTAAAATCAATTAACTAAAATTCAATTATGAATACTTCATTTAAATTATTGGCCCTTATTTGTATTTTGTCTATAAGTCAAATATCCTGTGATGGTATTAGCCAACCCAATAAAGCTCTATCGGAAAAAGCAAAGAATGATTCATTAAATACAGCCGCAATAGAAATGCAGGCTGATTTAGATGCAAAATCAGAACCCTTAATAATTATGCATGAAAATTCCGGTGAAGCTACAGAATCTAAAAAGAAAATGAATAATACTACTAAAGGTGCTTTAATTGGTGCGGGTATTGGAGCTGCTTCAGGAGCGGTAATTGACAAAAAACCGGTACGCGGTGCTGTTTTGGGTGGTGTAGTTGGTGCGGGTGCTGGTGCTGTAACCGGAAAAATTATAGATGACAAAAAGAAAGAATAAACAGAAGGACCTTTTTTAAGTAATGGAACATAAAAAGCTGATTCTTTATTTTAAATGATATCATTACCCCATTATTTAATGTTCAATCAAAATTGACTCAATTCTGAGATTCCTGTAAGCAGGCTTTTCCTGATCCTTTTTAATAATATCCAGAAATAATTCGGCAGCCATTTCACCTGTTTTTTGCGGAAATTGTTCAATTGAAGCGATAGGTGGATTATCAATATACTTTGTGAAAGGGAGGTTTCCATGACCGATAAAAATCACATCCTTATTCGGAATAATATTAAACTTTTTACAAGCATTCATGGCATAAAGAGCCACATAATCATTGAAAGTTATAATTCCCTGAGGTCTGATTTCCTGGGAAAATAACTCCTCTATGCAATTTTCAACGCCGGATGGGGTTAAGTCACAGGATTTGATGAGCTGTGGAGAACTCCTGAACTTAAATTCTTTTACACCTTCCAGATATGAATTTAGTCTCTGGTCTGAAGCATCCAGATTTGATGGTCCATTTATGATAGCTACATTACTAATACCTTTTTCGGCAAATAGCTGCATGGCTCTTTTGGCAGCATTCGACATATTACATTTTATAGAATGCGATTCAAAATTTCTGGGGATTCGGTCAAAAAATATAACTGGAATACCAAAGTCTTCTAATCGTTTGAAGTGTAAATAAGAATTAGTTTTAGCTGATAAAGAAACAATAACGCCATCTACCCGCATTCTTAAAAATGTTTCGGTTGCTTTTACTTCGCGTTGCATATCGTTTCTGGACTGAAAAACCTGGGCATGGTAACCTTTTTTTTCAATTACATCTTCAATTCCCGAAATAACCTGAGAAAAATACTCCTCACCCATAATGGGAACAATGATTCCTAAAGTATGGGTTTGACTGGTTTTTAAATAATTGGAAGCAATATTAGGCACATAATTTAATCTTTTTGCTGTGGCTAAAACCAATTCACGGGTTTTTAAACCTATACGAGGATTATTGCTGAGTGATCTGGAAACAGTGGAGACCGAAACATTGAGTTCTTTTGCAATAGTTTTAATTGTAGTATTATTTTTCAAAAGAATGAATTTTGATATAAAACTGTCTTTTTTATCTTCGAAAGTTCAAATTTAGCTTTTTTATTTGATTTTGTGCAAATGTTTGCACAGGACATAAACCACCCTTTTTAATCTCTTTTCAAGAAAAATTTAATATTTGATTGTTTTTCGCTGATTTGATTCTTTACATTAAATATTAGAATTGTTACTTTTGAATTCGTAAACCTGTATTTCGAAGAATTGAATACATGTTTAAACCTGAACCTATAAACCAAACCTATTCGCTAAACTCGTTACCTGAGTAAATTATGAAATCTGGTTTCCTGAAATTTTAATTCATGGGTTTCTGAATTTGTAATTTTGTTGAGGTTCGTTTCTGCAATCGAAATTGTTATGTTTTTTAGACTCGGGTTAGTCCATTTTACACATTTTAATCATTTTTTTAAACCTTAACATTCATTCTATGATGAAAAACTTACCTTCAAACAAAGGTGCAGGAAATTTCAAAAGACCGAAAGGTTTGATTTCAACCCTGCTTTATGCCTTTCTGATGGCTTTGGTAGTAAATGCACAAGCATTTGCAGCCACGGTTAAAGGAAAAGTTACCGATGAAACCGGTGTTGGCCTACCTGGTGTCAACGTCGTGGAAAAAGGGACCTACAACGGTGCCGTTACCGACGTGAATGGCGATTACTCGCTTAATGTACAAAAATCAAATGCTAGTTTGGTTTTCTCTTTTGTAGGCTATACCTCAAAAGAAGTAGAGGTGGGCACTCAATCGGTTATCAATGTTGCACTTGAGCCCGATGCCGCAAATCTTGAGGAAGTTGTAGTAGTGGGTTATGGTACGCAGAAAAAAGTAACCGTAACCGGGGCAGTAACCTCAGTACAGGGAAAAGACATCATAAAATCACCTGCCGTGGATATGTCCAATTCCCTTGCAGGTCGACTTCCCGGCTTAGTTGTAATCCAAACCAGTGGTGAACCAGGTTATGACGGTGCCAGAATTTCGATTCGTGGTACTAATACATTAGGTAACAGTTCCCCACTAATTGTAATAGATGGTATTCCAGACAGAGATGGTGGTTTAGGTAGATTAAACCCAAGGGATATTGAAAACATTTCAGTACTAAAAGATGCTTCCGCGGCAATTTATGGTGCAAGAGCTGCTAACGGTGCAATTTTGATTACGACTAAACGTGGTAAATCAGGCAAACCAAGCATATCATACGACTTTAATCAAGGTTTTAGTCAGCCTGGAACAGTACCTCAGATGTCAAATTCATTCGAATACGCCAGTATTATGAATGAATTACCAGTTTACAAAACAATACCAGTAGGTGAATGGGGTGCCGCATCAGCTGCAATAAAAAGTACAGGTAGCTATACTTCACCTACTGCCGGTGTTAGTTCTTTGAATGCGAATTACAGTCCTACAGCTTTACAAAAGTATCAGGATGGTAGCGATCCATGGTTATATCCAAATACGGATTGGTTTGGTGATGCCTTCAGAACATGGGCTCCGCAATCACGCCATAACCTACAGTTATCCGGTGGTACTGAATCTATGAGATATATGGCTTCATTAGGATATGTAAACCAGGATGCAATTTATAATAATTCAGCAACCAGGTATCAGCAATATAATTTCAGAACTAATCTGGATGCAAACATTAACAAGTACATTAATACCTCACTTGGTATAATGGTTCGACGAGAACAAAGACGTTTTCCTACTGAAAGTGCTGGTTCGATATTCCGTATGTTGATGCGTGGGCGTCCAACAGAGCCGGAAGTTTGGCCTAATGGCGAGCCTGGACCAGATATTGAAAACGGACAAAATCCGTATGTAATTACCACCAATGCCACAGGATATAATGATAGCCCAACCGACTTTACACAAGCACAGGGAGCAATTAATATTACCAACCCTTGGATTAGTGGTTTGAAACTTACTTTATCTGGGGCGGTTGATAAAAACAATTCAACTCAAAAAATCTGGCAAACACCTTGGACGCTATATTATTTAGATAAAGATTTATACAATTCAACTGGCGAAGTTAAGCTGGATGGTGCAGTTCGCTCAAATTTTAAAGATCCAAGATTGACACAGAGCTATAGTTCCGTTTTGAATTATAACCTAACCGCTATGTTGGCTTATGAGAAAACAATTGCGACAAAACATAACCTTAATTTCTTGGCTGGTGTTACAAAAGAAAAGTTCACTGGTGAAGGTTTCTTGGCTTTTAGAAGAAATTATATCTCCGCTGCGGTTGATCAATTATTTGCGGGAGGTTCATTATCTCAAAATACTAATGG
>JAHEBN010000054.1 GCA_024645245.1 Jiulongibacter sp.
CTATCTCGAAAATCCTGACCACTAGAGTCCGTCTATATCTTCAATATGTTAATGAACTTTATCCACAATCAAATCGCTCTGACCGTAGCTGGTGATGATTTTATCATCTTCGTTTTTTCCGTTTTCTAAAACCCTTTCTCTTTAACGGGGTGCAAAGGTGAAAAGATATTTTTAAAGTGCAAAATTTTAAACAAAAATATTTTAAAATTATTTTGAACTTCTTTTATCTTCTCAATGAACTTTCTCCGTCTCTTCCGATTTGGGAGTGCAAAGATAGAAGTATCCCAACCTAAATCCCAAACGTATTTTTAAAGAATTATTGTGCCTTTTTCATAAGAGGTTCATTTTCAAGTATAGTTAAAAAAAACTTATTTAAACCTAAAAACAGATTCTTGAAATAATGCAATTACCTAATGTTCGTTTTTCTTGAAAATTTACCCATTTCATAGCATATAGACATCCCGGTAAAAATTTTCAAGGATAATTAGATAAAACAGATTTGTTTAAAAAATTCTTTTGAAGAGTGAAAAAAGAGGGGCCATTTTTTTTTAGGGGAAGAGGAAATCAAATTTAATTTGAAATTTCGCTTATATTAAAAGGCAGTTAATTTCAATTATTCACTGTTGAAAATATATTATCTATTGAATTACTTCTTTTAAAAATTTCATTCCTGAAGCAGCCGGTTGATCAGCATCTTCAATTGCCCGGATAAAGGCCGAACCTATAATTGCTCCATTTGCATAATGAGAAGCTTGCATAAAAGATTCGTGATCTTTGATCCCAAAACCAATTAATCTGGGATTTTTAAGGTCTAGCTCATTAATCCTTTTAAAGTAATCCAGCATTTCTTTAGTTACACCCTGTGTTGATCCTGTCGTGGAAGCCGAGGATACCATATAAATGAACCCATTTGAATTTTTATCAATTTTTCTGATTCGCTCTTCGGATGTTTGCGGTGTAATCAGAAAAATATTAAATAATCCGTATTTTTCAAAAATAGATTTAAAGTCCTGAAGGTATTCATCCATCGGCAAGTTGGGTAAGATGAGACCATCTACCCCTACTTGCTGACATTTCTCACAAAATTTCTCCACACCAAATTGTAGTACCGGATTTATATCACCCATTAAAATAACAGGTATATTAATGGTTTCCCGCATATTTTTTAACTGATCGAACAACAACCCCACATTCATACCATTCAATAAAGCCTGATGATTGGCTTTTTGAATCGTATCGCCATCCACCACAGGGTCTGAAAATGGAATTCCTACCTCCGCAAGATCGGCACCACTATCCTGGATTACCTGAAGAATGGGCAAAGTATCTTCCAGTTTTGGAAAGCCAGCGGTATAGTAAATGTTGAGTACTTCTCTCGGCTTAGCAATAAATAACTGTTCGAGTCTGTTCATGAAAAAAATTAAGATGATAAATACTGGTTAAAGTCTTTTTAGTCTTTTGTCCAATAATCTACAACTACCACTTTATCGAGAATTGGTCCTAGTTTAGCACCAAAAGCTTTATGTGCCGGGTGTGGCAAATAATTATCACGGTCGGCATCACTATCAAAAGTAAGCGTAAAGCAATGAGTAAGGCCCTCATTTAAGCCTTCCGGGCTGTTATTTAGCCCCCATTCAAAATCTTTAATTTCCGGTATTTCATTTTTAAGGCCTGCAAAAGCATCAACTATTGCCTGAATTTCATTCTCGGTGGCTTCATCTTTAAATTTAAACATTACAACATGCCTAAGCTTTGAAGCATTTTCTGTTTTCATTTCTGTATTTTCAGTTTTGGATTCTTCTTTTTTCGGTTCACAAGACATCAAGATTGTCAGGATTGATAAACCTAAAATTGTTTTTTTCATTTTTTGTTTCAGATAAAAGGGTTGAAAAATATATTTATAAATACTTCATATAAGTAGAAAGGTCTTTATCTCCTCTACCGGAAAGACTAATAACTACTGTCTCATTATTTCTTAAGTCTAAATAATCTAAAGCTGCCAGAGCATGAGAAGACTCAATTGCTGGTATTATTCCTTCTAATTTGGCCAAATTCATGCCTGCCTGCATGGCTTCGTCATCTGTAATGGCTAAAAATTGTGCACGACCACTTTCCCACAAATGAGCATGCAATGGGCCAATGCCCGGATAGTCCAAACCTGCAGATATAGAATGCGGCTCAATCACCTGGCCATCGTATGTCTGCATTAAAAGACTTTTGCTTCCATGCAATACACCAGGCTTGCCTAAAAACGTAGTTGCCGCTGATTTATCTGTTTTCACTCCGTGACCAGCAGCTTCAGCTGCAATGATTTTGACGTCTGGTTCGTCGAGGTAATGAAAATAAGTGCCTGCGGCATTTGAACCCCCACCTACACAAGCTATTACATAATCCGGCAATTCGGTACCTATGTGTTCAAACATTTGTTTCCTTATTTCTTCCGAAATAACAGATTGAAAACGGGCTACCATATCAGGGTATGGATGGGGACCAACCACACTCCCTATTATATAATGTGTATCTACCGGATTATTTATCCAATGTCGCATGGCTTCGTTGGTAGCATCTTTCAATGTTCTTGAACCGCTTTTGGCCGGTCTTACTTCTGCTCCAAGCATTTTCATGCGGGCCACATTTGGGGCTTGCCTTTCAATATCAACCTCGCCCATGTACACAATGCACTCTATACCCATAAGTGCACAAACAGTTGCCGTTGCCACACCATGCTGACCAGCTCCTGTTTCGGCTACTATTTTATTTTTACCCAATCTTTTGGCCAATAAAATCTGACCTATGGTATTATTTACCTTGTGAGCACCGGTATGGCACAGGTCTTCTCTTTTTAAGTAAATATTGGTATTGTACTTTTCAGAAAGCCTGTTTGCAAAATATAAGGGTGTAGGCCTACCTACGTAATCGCGTAATAAAAGATTAAATTCTTCTTGAAATTCTGCTTGATATATTATTTGTAAATAATTCTGCCTTAACTCTTCCACATTAGGATAAAGCATTTCAGGAATCCAGGCACCGCCATAATTTCCGTAATATCCTTTCTCACTTACCGCAAACGCTGAATTCTCTAAATTTACCATGTATATCTAAACTTCTAAGGGGTGGTAAAAATACTAAATATGTTATAAGTTTTATGTCGAAAGCAAACAATATGCTTGGCCTATGATCTATATTTTGGTCTGATTGAAAGAATTTAGAGCACTTTTTAGTTTTTCCAGTTTTTGAATATCCTTTAAGCCTGCACTTAATTCAAATTTACTGTTGACATCTATCCCTATTAATGGTAATCCATCCAACAGGTTCAAATCAGTTAAATCATTAATATCAATCCCACCGGCAAGTAGAAATGGTACTTTTAATTCATATTTTTTTAAAAGACTCCAGTCAAATTTAAAACCATGTCCTCCATAGCCTGTTGAAAATTTGGTATCAAATAAAAACATTTCGCAAAATTCAGAATAAGAATTTAATAACTCAAATTTGAAATCATTATCAATGGAGAAGACTTTGATTACCTTTATTCCAGAGTCACGGAGAATTTCACAGAATTCCGGGGCTTCGTTACCATGTAATTGTACCAAATCTAATTGGTACTTATCAACAATCCTTTTTATTCCTTCTAATGTTTCGTTTACAAAAACGCCCGTTTTCGTAATAGATTCTGGAATTTGCTGGAGTACTGATGGCAATAAATCGTGGACAAATCTTTGAGATTTATCGTAAAAGATAAAACCCATGAAATCAGGTGCTAAATTTACGAGTTCCAGAATATTTTCGGGATCACGCATTCCACATACCTTAAGCTTTAAATCCATTTGTTAATTTAATGCCATAGCGTTAATAAATTCCTGAAGGGCATAAGATGGATTACCGGTTTTCATAAAGGATTCCCCAATTAAAAAACCACGATAACCAGATTTCCTTAATTGGTGAACAGTTTCGGGCTTACCAATGCAACTTTCAGATATTTTAGTTTTAGAAGAAGGTATAAATTCTGCTAACTCTAAAGAAGCATTAATATTACTTTCATTAAAGTTCTTTAGATTACGGTTATTAACACCAACAATATCTACATGAGAAAGATCCGATTTTTCTAATTCCTGCTTATCGTGAATTTCCAACAAAACTTCCAAATCCAGTTCGTGAGCTTTTGCCGATAATTCTTTAATTTC
Organism: Jiulongibacter sp.; assembly: GCA_024645245.1. Classification (GTDB taxonomy): domain Bacteria; phylum Bacteroidota; class Bacteroidia; order Cytophagales; family Spirosomataceae; genus JAHEBN01. Next base: position 4,185 of record JAHEBN010000054.1, read on the forward strand.
AGAAGAGGTCAGGCAAGCGGCAATTAACAAAATGACATCAGCACCCCAACTTTTTGCTTCGTAAAGCTGATATTCATCAATCATAAAATCTTTCCTGAGAATAGGGGTAAAAGGATTATTGTCCCTGCCGATTTGTAAATCCTCTTTAAAGCCACCAAAAAAAACTGTATCCGTAAGAATACTTAAACCTGCCGCTCCTGCCTTTGCATAACCTGTGGTAGTTTCAGCAATTCCGGCACCCATATTTATTTCACCCTTAGAAGGCGATTTCCTTTTATACTCAGAAATTAATCCTGTTGACCCTTCCTTTTGCAAGGATGCAACCAATGAATTGGTTTGTCGTAAAAAGTAAGATGATTTGGTTAAATGCTCTGTGCTAAATTTTTGTTTAGCTCTATACACTTCAGCTTTTTTATTCTCTACTATTTTATCCAGAATGGTCATCTTTTTTCCGTAATCTGGAAGCAAAATTGCTGAATTTTAAAGTAAAAAACGAACCTCTATATAGATAAATGATATATTAAAGTTCAATGGGATGCTTTATCACCGGCGGGAGCTGAGGCATGATATCCCAAATCGTAAATCATTTTGGCATATTTATCCATTAATTCTATTACTCTTGTACGAGAAACAGACTTTACGATTAAACCCACATGATAATCTTCATCCATTTTCCAAACAACTTCTGAATCAGAAAAGTAACTGTAATCCGGATACTGCTGACTGCACAATGAAATGATTATTCCTGAATAGTAATTAGAGATTTCTGGCAAAACATAGTCCTGTTTTTCTGCCACTGCTGTTTCAATTTTTGCCCATTCGTTCCATAAATTAATACCTGAAGAAGCTTCAACCATATCGGCCAGGTGAGCACCACCCACTCGCGAAGCAGTTTCCAAAAAATAGAAATCACCATCTTCTGACTTAATAACTTCGGTATGGGTAGCACTAAAACGCATTCCAAATGCTTGCATCACCTGGTCATTTATTAAAAGCAGAGCCTTTTCGTCCAGTGAGCCGAACTCCGTTGTTATTGACCTGAATATACCTCCACCATGAGCCACCTCAAAAGGCGTATCGAGGTATTGACTACATCTTGCAAAAACAACTTCACTATTTATAATAAGTGAATCAACATGGAAAACATGACCTGGTTTAAATTGTTCTATTAAAAAATTATGTCGGTTTTCACCCAATCCATTTATAACCTGCCATGCCTCTTCACTGGAGAATACTTTTTTTATACCAATAGCCGAAGCTTCGGATCTGGGTTTTATTACCCATGGAGCGTCGGTTGTTGAAAGAAAATTATTAACAGAAAAATCGTGAAAAAGATCCGAAAAAGAAGGAACAGAAATTCCTTCATCGCGAGCCTGTACACGCATGGCCAATTTATCTCTAAAATACCTGGCGGTGGTTTGCCCCATTCCCGGAATACGGAAATGTTCCCTAACAGCAGCAGCTTTTTCAACATCGAAATCGTCGAGAGCCACAATGAGATCAATTTTTGTATTTCTCATTAAATAAGCCATTCCCGAAATAATGGTCTGGTATGTCGTTGGGTTATTCTCCGGATTTTCGAGGTAGAAAATCTCTTTTAAACATTCCTTGGGCCAGGGTTTATCTTCCAGTTTTTTATCTGTTAAAAGAAAAACCTGATTGCCTAATTGATGACAGGCACGAATAAAAGAGATTCCTTTATAAAAAGTACTGATACAAAGAATTGTCATAAAATGGGTTATTTTATCAACAATTTACAAAAAGAAAAGCCACCAGATCACTCAAGTGGCTTCAAATATTTTCAGAAAGTAATTTTAGTTACTCGCTTTCGGTGTAACCGAACCCTTAATAGTTAAAACAACAGTCGAATTTTCAGCATTGCTGGTAACCGTAATTGTTTTGGTAAAATTACCAGGACGGCCAGAAGTGTTGTAACCAACAGTTATCATACTTTTAGCTCCCGGCATAATAGGATCTTTACTCCACTCGGGTGTAGTACATCCGCAAGAAGCCATTGCATTCGAAATAACAACTGGAGCTGTACCTGTATTGGTAACTTCAAATGCATATTTAGCAATTGGGCCTTCATTTAATTTTCCAAAATCATGAAGTTCTGTGCCAAACTTAAGAACTCCCTGTGCACTTGTAGCTGCAGCGAAAGCAAAAACTGCGATCAGTGTAAATAGTACTTTTTTCATTTTCTGTTTTTTTAAAAATTGACTAAAATTAATTGAATAAAACTCTTTACTGGTGAATCAGCATTCAAAATAATGCCATTTATTCCATATACACCAACTTTTTAACAAACTATTAACAAGATAAAACATTCATTCTCAAAGCTTTCTGAATCAAAAAAAACGTATTATTTCAAAAATTGCTTTGAAAAAAGGCGATTTGGTATTAGATTTTCCATGCTCAATCAAAATAGTTAATTTTGCAGATGAGACTTGACCTTTTCATTTTACCCTTATCACGCTTATGAGTGAGTTAATATCAGCTAGCAATAAAACAGATGAGTTACTTTTATCAAAGGAAGAAATATTAGCTGATTATAAACTTGCCTGTGAAAGCCGTGAAGTAAGTCTGCTCGGCCGTAAGGATGTTTTTATGGGACGGGCAAAATTTGGAATTTTCGGTGATGGAAAAGAGGTGGCCCAAATTGCCATGGCCAAGTACTTCAGAAAAGGAGATTTTCGTTCTGGCTATTACCGGGATCAGACTTTTGTTGCCGCTACAGGCACCCTTACCTGGAAACAATTATTTGCACAGTTATATGCTCATGCAGATATTGAACATGACGTGTTTTCTGCCGGTCGATCTATGAATGCCCATTACGGAAACGCTTGGGTGGATGAAAAAGGACATTGGTTGAAACAAACGGATCAATATAACCATGTGATGGATGTATCCTCTACTGCCGGGCAAATACCCCGATCCATCGGAATTGCTTATGCCTCCAAATTATTCCGTGAAAATACGGCATTGGCAGAGATGAGCAATTTCTCAAAAAATGGAAATGAAGTATGTTTTTCGACAATTGGCGATGCTTCCACTTCTCAGGGTATGTTTTTCGAAGCAATAAATGCCGCCGGAGTTCTGCAAATACCTATAATATTTTCAGTTTGGGATGATGGATATGGCATTTCGGTTCCTACCTCCTATCAAACTACAAAAGGAAGTATATCGGAAGCGTTGGCCGGATTTAAATCAGATGAAAATGGAAACGGTATTGAAATTTTCAAAGTTGAAGGATGGGATTATATAGCTTTAATTAAAACCTACCAAAAAGCCGTAAGACTAGCCAGGGATGAACATAGGCCATGTTTGGTTCACGTTTATGAATTAACACAGCCGCAAGGTCATTCTTCTTCTGGCTCGCATGAAAGGTATAAATCTAAAGAACGCTTGCAATGGGAGCATGAATTTGATTGTAACTTAAAATTCAGAAACTGGATTTTGAATGAAAAAATAGCTGATGAGTCGGAACTTCTAAAAATAGAGGAAGATTCGAAACTTGTTGCAAAAAATGCTCGTCAGGAAGCCTGGAAAGATTTTCGGGTATCTATAGATTTACACAATGAGCCACTAATCAAACTCCTTAATGAAGCTATTTCAAAAACCAATAATAACCGAATAATAGCAGAAAGGAAAGAATTAACTGCCAAGCAAAACCCTTTAAAAAAGGATGTTTTAATAAGTCTTAAAAAGGTTATCAGGTTGATGCTAAAAGACAAATCAGGTCTTAAAGATAAAATCAAAGCTGCCATTGTTAAATCAGAATCAGAAAATAATGAGGTTTATACCACACATTTATATAGTGAATTTGATTCTTCGCCCTTACTTATTAAAGAGGTAAAGCCACAATATTCCAATAAATCGAAACAAGTTGATGGTAGGGAAATCATAAATAGGTATTTCGATTTGATTTTTGCCAAAAACCCTAAAATACTTGCATTGGGCGAAGATATTGGCAAAATAGGCGACGTCAATCAAGGTTTTGCTGGTTTACAGGAGAAATTTGGAGAATTAAGAATTACGGATACCGGAATAAGGGAGGCCACTATTATAGGCCAGGGCATTGGTGCTGCCATGCGGGGTCTTCGCCCAATAGTCGAAGTACAGTATTTTGATTATATGTATTACTGTCTATCCATACTTACAGATGATCTTGCCTGTCTCCGATACCGAACTTTTGGAAGGCAGCTTGCCCCGGTAATTATTCGAACCCGCGGGCATCGTCTGGAAGGAATCTGGCACAGTGGATCACCCATGGCAGTTATGATTCATGCCCTGCGTGGTATTCATATTTGCGTTCCCCGTAACTTTGTTCAGGCATCTGGTCTTTACAATACACTTTTGGATGGTGATGATCCCGGAATGATCATTGAACCTTTAAACAGTTATCGTCTCAAAGAACTTTTGCCAGAAAATCTTGAAGAAATAAGGGTACCGCTTGGTCAATGTGAAATATTAAAAGAAGGTTCCGATATTACGCTGGTAACTTATGGCTCAATGTGCAGGCTGGTTTTAAACGCCGCCAAACAATTAGCCGAAGTGGGCATATCTGCTGAAGTGATTGATGTACAAACCCTGTTGCCTTTTGACCGAAACAATACCATCCTGGAATCTATAAAGAAAACGAACCGGGTGATTTTCGCAGATGAGGATATGCCTGGTGGGGGCACTGCCTATATGATGCAACAAGTTATTGACAAGAATAATGCCTATGCCTATCTGGACTCCAAACCCATATGTTTATCAGCAAAAGAACACAGGCCACCATATGGCTCAGAAGGCGATTATTTTACTAAACCAAATGAAGAATTAATATTTGATACAGCATATGCTGTTATGAGAGAAGCAAAACCCAATGTTTTTGCTGAATTATATTAAAGAGAGGGATTCTTTTAAATTAGAAACTACCTAAGAATATTAACTAAAAAAGCGAGGCTGAATTTTCAACCTCGCTTTTCTATTATTAAAATCTTGAATTTTTATTTCAGAACAAACTCTACACGTGTTCCAATTTTCTTTCCTTCAGCATTGGTGTAGAAACTAGTTGGATCTTCATCTCCATACCCTTCGTATGCCATTCTCGATTTCGTTATACATTTCTTCTTAAGGAAATAAGTATAAATAGCACAAGCTCTCAAATCTGCCAATCTTACATTTGCTGATCCTGTACCACCATCGTTGAAAGCATTAATCTGCACCGAAGCATCTTTACATCTTGTCAACAAATCACATACTCTCTGTAATGATTTATAAGATGTTGGCTTAATCTTATTTGTACCTGTATAGAACTCGATTTGTTGAGCAGCATAACTCAGCTCGTCCAATTCTGCTTTCGATATCATACATCCGCTGGCAGAACGATATCCTGGTGCCAATCCATTAACATAACCTTCAGGACAACCTTGATTAGTCATCAGTCCGGGAACGTCAGGACAAAGGTCTTTATGATCAGGTACCCCATCACCATCAGAATCCGGACATCCACCGGCACCTTTTTCGCCGGCAGCATTTACGCAATCATCATCTTTGTCGGCAATACCATCACCATCTGAGTCCGGACAACCATTCAAAGCTGCTGAACCTGCAGAATTAGGGCAAGCATCATCTTTATCGGCAATCCCATCTCCATCTGTATCAGGACAGCCTCTCAATTCTTTTACACCAGCAAGATCAGGGCATTCATCATCTTTATCTGCAACACCATCGCCATCTTTATCCGGGCAGCCGTTAAGAGCTTTTAAACCATATTTAGTGGGGCAACCATCTTCCTGATCAGCAATTCCGTCACCATCCATATCCGGACAGCCGCCTGTGGAAATCAAACCGGCAATAGTAGGACACTTATCATCTTTATCAGGTATACCATCTCCATCTGTATCCGGACATCCTTGAAATTTTCTCAGACCTACTTCATTTACACAAACATCGCATTTATCAACAACCCCATCCTTATCCGTATCTTTATCTCCGAATCTATAAGAACCTGTCAATAAACCCAGAAAGTAACCATCATTACGACCATCATTTGCAGCCATACTAATACCATCTAGATAATCAGATAGTGAATAACGATAGCCTCCTTCTACTCCTAAGGCAAATCTTTCAGCCACATTCCATTTAACACCTAATCCAAATGGAATTACAGGTGCCCATTTTTTCAAGTTATCACGATCAGCTTGTAAATCTCTGGTAAGTGGAGGAAAAGTAGTTCCAGGGTGAACATTAACAGTTGGATTGGTATAAGTCAGACCAATACCACCAAATAAATACGGGGAAAGTGTTTTTCTTAAAACACCGTCACACGTATATTTCCTTTCTTTAAAAGGATAAATTTCACCTAGTAAGGATGCTTCTACTAAAGGAGTCTTAAAATTCAATCCTCTATAATCCCAATACCCGTCCGGAGCATCAAAATCATCACCAGCTAATTTACCAACTAAAACCTGTGGTCTGATCGCCAGATAATCACTAATATGCCTTCTTGCAAATAATCCGGTAACCAGACCATTTCCAGATGCATAGGGTTGACTACAGTGAACATCCCCAAAATATTGTGTTAAACCAAGAGGTAACCCTATTTCCCACGGAAATGGTTTACATGTACTACAGGTGTCTGATGAAACACTTTGAGCCTTGGTTGTGGTGGACATAAATGTCATGATAGCTATAACTGCGATTACGACCTTTCTCATTTGGTAAAATTGATATTGATATATTTAGAACTTAGTCTTTCTATGACAAATGTATATAAAAAGGTAATTTAAAGGTAAATTTTGCAAAAATAAAACTATTTCACTTAAACCTTTTAACCATATTCTGATTTAACGGTCAAATTTTTAACATTTTTATTAAACTCCTGATAAAATCTTCAGGATATAAGTTCAAACTTTATTAATATTTATCTGCAAAATTTTTCCGTTAATACACTATGGTTAAGGTTTTATTATAAATTTACCTAAATATTTCAACATTGTATTACAGCTGATGTATATCCGTACCACGATTTCCTTGTTTATTTGTGTTCTCTTTTTATTTGCTTTTTCACCTCAAAAGCTGATTGTTGTTTTCCAGCAAATAAAAGCGGAGGTTGAAACTAATGGGCAATCGTATTCAAAACTTTCAGAAGCAACCAGTTCTATTGGACATCGACTTACAGGATCACCAAATGGCAAAAAAGCGGAGGAATTTATTTACAAGTCATTAAAAGATTATGGTTTTTCAGATGTTAAATACCTACCATTTGAAATGAATGCCTGGAGCAGAAACAGGGTAACGCTTTCTGTAGTCCCTGCAAATAGTGACAATTTCAGGGATGTTGAAGTGGTGGCCTTGGCACATTCTCCTGTTTCAGCTCATGTTACAGCTCAAATAGTAGATTGCGGAGACGGATTACCCGAAGATTATGATAATATAAAAGAGGCATTGCAAGGTAAAATAGCCCTTTTCAATATTAATATTCAGAAAAAAAGCAATCTGGGCAAAAGTAACCTGCACCGATCGGAAAAAACCTCAATTGCAATTGAAAATGGAGCGGCTGGAGTAATTATTGCCAACGCCGTGGAAGGTGGCGTACTTCTTACGGGAACCGCCTCTGTTACAGGTGAGTTAATACCCATTCCGGCATTGTGTGTTTCGGTTGAAAGCGGCAAAGCAATAAGAAAATGGATTCGGGATGAAAAAAACATTCTGGCCGTAATTGATATGCAGAATTACAGCCGACCTGTAAGTACACGAAATATAAAGGCAACTTATCCGGGTTCTTCTAAAAAGCTATCAAAAGAAAAAATCATAATAGGAGCTCATTTAGATTCCTGGGATTTGGCTCAAGGGGCCGTGGATAATGGAATAGGTGCATTTTCTGTTTTGGATATTGCCCGCACTTTTCAAAAAATGAAATTAAAGACAAAAAGAACGATTGAGTTTGTTTTTTTTATGGGAGAGGAACAAGGACTTTTGGGGTCCGAAGAATTTGTTAAAAATCTGGAAAAGACCAGTTCAAAATCAGAAGTAAAACTTATGATTAATCTCGATATGGTAAACAATGCCAATGGGTTTAATGCATTTGGTCATGATAAACTAAAAGAATATTTTGAAAACACTGGTAAAATAATTCAGGAAGCAGACAAGGATTATTTGAATATGAATAAAAACATAGCAGGTTTACATAGTGACCATCAACCATTTATGATTTCAGGCATACCTGTAAGTTCACCAAATGGCACCTTGTCTATAAAAGCTCTAAATTGTTATCATGCCAATTGCGATAAGATAGACTTAATTAATAAGGACGACCTAACCAATAATGTAAAGTATACGGCCATGATGCTTTATGCTTTAGCGAATCTGGATGAAATTCCTGTTAAAACCATGAATGACATGGAAACTCAAAACTATCTAACCAAACAGGGCCTTAAACAGCCACTAATTATTGCCAAAAACTGGCCTTGGGCCGAATAACCACAAACATAAATGTTAGCAACAACTTTCGGAGCAGCCGTATATGGCGTAAATGCCACTTTAATAACCGTAGAAGTAAGTGTAATACAAGGTACAGGCACAAATGTGGTTGGTCTACCGGATAATGCCGTTAAAGAAAGTTTACAACGTATTGATGCTGCCCTTAAAAACGGAGGTTATGAGCAAAACCGAAAAAAAACGGTAATTAATCTGGCACCTGCGGATATCAGAAAGGAAGGCTCTTCTTATGACCTGCCCATTGCACTTTGTCTTATTAATACATCCGGATCTATAGAATTTGAAAAAAATCTTGCGGATTACGTCATTTTAGGAGAATTGGCTTTAGATGGCACTGTTCGGCCCATAAAAGGTGTATTACCCATAGCCATAGAAGCAAGAGCCAATAAAGTGAAAGGTTTTATTTTGCCTAAAGAAAATACACTGGAAGCCTCCATTGTGAATAATCTGGAGGTAATAGGAGTGGAAACATTGGATGAAGCTGTCCGTTTTTTAAAAAATGAATTAAATATCCAGCCAACTGTAACCGATACCCGTGAAATTTTTTATCATACCGTGAACAATTACGAAGCTGATTTTTCGCATGTTCAAGGTCAGGAAAATATCAAAAGGGCTATGGAAATAGCGGCAGCCGGAGGTCATAATGCTATTATGATTGGCCCTCCCGGTGCAGGAAAAACCATGCTCGCCAAAAGAATTCCTTCGATTTTACCTCCGCTTACTCTTCCCGAGGCCCTGGAAACAACTAAGATTCATTCAGTGGCTGGGAAACTTGGCATCGCGGCAACTTTGATTTCCAAACGGCCATTTCGTAGTCCGCATCATACAATTTCGGATGCTGCTTTAGTGGGTGGAGGTAGTTTTCCGCAACCCGGCGAAATATCATTAGCCCATAATGGAGTCTTGTTTCTGGATGAATTGCCGGAATTTAAACGCACGGTATTGGAAGTAATGAGGCAACCCCTGGAAGAGAGGAAAGTTTCCATTTCACGCACACGGCTCAGCGTGGAATTTCCTGCCAGTTTTATGTTAATTGCTAGTATGAACCCCTGTCCTTGTGGCTATTACAATCATCCGGAAAAAGATTGTACCTGCCCGCCAGGTGCTGTAGAAAAATATTTGAACCGCGTTTCGGGACCCTTATTAGATAGGATTGATCTGCATGTGGAAGTTACTCCGGTAAGTTTCGATCAGATTTCATCCACCCGAAAAAACGAAACCTCTGCTGAAATACGGGCAAGAGTGGTGAAAGCACGTGAAATACAAATTGAGCGATTTAAGAATCAGGAAGAAATACATTGCAATGCCATGATGCCCGCCGAAATGGTAAAAGTGGTATGTGAAATTAATGAGCCCGGCAAAGCACTACTTAAAAAAGCCATGGAAAGGCTGGGGCTTTCGGCAAGAGCCTATGACCGTATACTGAAAGTCAGCCGTACCATTGCCGATTTAGCGGCATCACAAGAAATAAGAATTGAACACTTAGCCGAGGCCATTCAATACAGAAGCCTCGACCGGGAAAATTGGGCTGGTTAATATTTTACCACCCATTTTTATTAGTTACCTGAAAGGTTTTATTTTTACTTCAGTTTACTGTTTTTATAACCGTAAGAAAAATAGAGGACTAAACCAATTGCCATCCAAACGATCAGACGTAGCCAATTTGTCCAACCTAGGCCAAGAATCATCGCTAAACAAACAATAATCCCCAAAATTGGAACAAATGGCACCCAAGGTGTTCTAAATTCCCGCTTCAATTCGGGATTAGTTTTTCTTAAAATAATAACCCCTGCACAAACCAAAATAAAAGCAAAGAGCGTACCGATACTTGTCATATCGCCTACAACGGAACCTGGCACAAAAGCAGCAAATAAGCCTACAATAACTAAAATAATTAAGTTGGCTTTGTAAGGTGTTTTAAATTTAGGATGTAATTCAGAAAACACTTTTGGCAATAATCCATCCACACTCATGGAATAAAAAACTCTTGATTGACCCAAAAGCATTACCAGAATTACAGATGAAAAACCAGCCAGGATGGCTACGGTTACCATTTTTCCCAGCCATTCGTAACCTTGCATATATTTTTGGATTGCGAATGCTACAGATGCTTCTTTTCCGGTTGTTCTAAAATCTTCCACTGTTGCAACCCCAGTAAGAACATGAGCAAATAACACGTACAACACGGTACACACTATTAATGAACCCAATATACCAATGGGCATATCACGTTTTGGGTTTACAGCTTCCTGGGCAGTTGTGCTTACTGCATCAAATCCAATAAAAGCAAAGAAAACCACACCGGCCGCACCCAAAATACCCATTATTCCCCCATAGGCATAAGTTAAACCGGTTGAAGGATCGGTGTAGCGTGAAGCTTCCGGAATATACACTTCGTGATTTACGGGATTCATAAACCCCCAACCTATTACGATTATCAGAATTACGATCGAAACTTTGGCGATTACGATCAATGAATTAAAAATTGCCGATTCCTGTGTCCCTCTGATCAACAGTAATGTTAAGGCCCCAACAATAAAAAGTGCGGGTAAATTAATAATTCCGGAAGTGCCACTTAAGGACACTTCGAACGGAGAATGACACCATTCATAAGGTATCGCGGCGGTATGAAAAACATTGGTTAATAAATTATTTAAATATTCGCTCCAGGCGATACCTACCGTTGCCGCACCTACAGCATATTCCAAAACCAAATCCCAACCAATAATCCATGCCAATAGCTCCCCCATGGTTGCGTAAGTATATGTATAGGCACTACCAGCAATGGGTATAGATGAGGACAACTCAGCATAACAAAGGCCAGCCAATGCACAACCCAATGATGCAATTAAAAATCCAATTGTAACTGCCGGGCCAGCATGCTGTGCCGCTGCTGCAGCGGTGCGAACAAATAAACCGGCACCGATTATTCCACCTATGCCTAAGGCAATCAGACTGGTTGCAGTTAGGGTTTTTTTCAGTTGGTTACCTTCTCTTGCTGCTTCAGCCAGAAGTGTAGCCATTGGTTTACGGGTGAAAAGGTTCTTCATAAAGCGTTATTTTTCCGAAAGATATATTAAAACCTATTTGAAAATAAATTTGAACTCAATTTTTCTCCAAAACCAAAAACCCGGCGTACACCGGGTTTAAACTAAATATTTTTCCAAATCTCTTAAAATTTAGGACAGGAGAGTTCTTTTTTCCTTCTTTTCTGATAAGGACTCTTTTCGCTTTCAAAGGCCTCAAATTGATAAGAGACTGAAATTTCATGAGCCCCGCCCGAAGATGCTCCCAAACCTGATATGGTAAGGTCATAGCTATAACCGACTGAAAAATTATCAAACCTGAAACCGACTAAAGCTACTAAAGCATCGTGATTAGCTCTTGTGGTTTCATTCTTCTTAATCGGTATACCCCGATACCACATGCCAAGAGTTAAAGGTGTATATGTAACATAGGCTCCTATATCTAATTGGGAAAATTTACCCTGTTGCTTAAATAAAAAGGTGGGCGTAGCCACGAATTCTTTATCAATATTGGAAGCCCCGGAAGATGGATTTGCCAAAGGGATGTTAAAACCCCCATTTACCATAATTTTTCGAGGTAAAAGGTCTGAACCACCTAATGGATTAAATGCCAGATTAGGTTGCGTAAGATGACTTACTGATACACCAAGAAATGATTTGGCGTTATAAAATAGTAATCCACTATTGAAATCAACAAAATTTATCGGTTTGAAGTTAATACCCGCTAAAGGATCATTTGAAGCCTGCCCGGTAAATCCGGAATTAGTAAACTGATCGCCAAATGTAAGTCCATTGGCATCAAAACCTCTGTTGGAATAAGTACCTGAAAGTCCGAATCGAAGAAAGTTATCACCAAATAACCTAAGCTGATATGCATAAAACAGCGAAAACTCGGTGTTTTTCAAACGACTACTGCCTTGCTCATCATTTAAAAACATTACGCCCACTCCACTATTGAATTTATCAAAATAATAGTCAGTTGCTACCGTGGTAGTCACAAAGTTGGCATTCAGAGAAGGCCACTGATTCCGGTAATTAAACATTAATCTGGGTGCATAAGCCCCACCTGTAAAAGCCGGGTTGTGGTATAATGGAGCAGCATAAAATTGAGAAAACTGCGGATCCTGAGCAGAAGCCAGAACCGAACACAATCCCAATAAGATTACAAATATTTTCCTCATATTTTTATTCGGACATCACAATAAGAATAATCTTTACAAAATTCATTCCAAATTGTGACCGCTCAATTATTTGTTAAGGCTAACCAACAAGACACGCTTAAATTACGTTGTATTGGTTAAATAAAAAGATGTTTGTTTTCGTTTTTTTTCAAAAAAGTATAAAAATATCTTAAAACACATTTATTTGGCTTGCTTTTAGCCGAAATTTATGTTTTGTCGAATTACTAACGAAGAATGAGGTCTGGTATTCTGAAAAATATTAAAAATGCTTTTTTGGCTTTGCTCTTCAGCATTACCTGTTTTCACTTATCTGCTCAATTTTATAACAGCCCTGTTACTTGTGTATCCGGGCTTATGTCAAACCCAAGTACGGGTGCAGTAACTGGTTGCGAGTCACCCACCCAATTTTTTGACACCGATACCACAAGTACAAAATGGGAATGGGATTTTGGCGACGGATTTGGAATGGCATTTACCCGTAACCCCAGCTATCTTTTTCCGGCACCCGGTATTTTTACAGTTACCCTTAAGAAGTACCAAAGTGTATCATCGATACCACAAGTAGTATCGAAACAAATAACTGTTGGTACACTACCACAGGAACCTTTATTTAACGGAAAGGCTATTGCAGATACAACAGTATGCGGGGGAAATACATTAAAGCTTGACCCTTTCAAAACAGGTACATTTCCGCCAAACTATAATTATTTGTGGTACCCGAAAGGAGACACCACCCGAACAATCGATGTTGATAGTTCGGGTTGTTATTCTGTGGAAGTTTCTGATCCCATAACGGGTTGCTCACGAACAGCCCGAATTAACGTTAAATTTTGCCTGCAGCCTGCAGCTTCCGGAGGTGGGCCAGAAAAATGGTATTTTGGAAATGGTGCCACGCTTGAATTTATACTGGAAGGCGAAGAAGTAAAAAGGGATTCCTTAGATCCCGAAGGTGAATTTTTTACTGATCCTGAGCTAGATAATACAAGTTATAATCCAACGGACAATCCTGGATCAAATCCCCTGATAACCGACGTGGCATCTTCTATGGTTTATGGCCCCACAGGTGCATTGGCATTTTATACGGATGGCAAAAATCTTTATAACGGCAATGATGAATTAATTACTGATACCAGCGGAGTAGCCGGATTAAATGGAAATAATACAGCCACACAGGGTTTAGTAATAATTCCGAAAGTTGCCTGTGTGGAGTGTGCTCACCACCAATATTATGTTTTTAAGGTTGACAAAGACACTAAACTTCTGAGTTATTCTATAATTGACATGAGGTACAATAATGGTGTTGGGCAAATAGTAGATAAAGATATTCCTGTCGCCTGGCCGGTTACCGAAAGTATTTCTGCTGTAACAAATAGTTCTCAAACTGGTTTTGTGGTAATTGCTCATGAGGCTGGTACAGGTAACTTTTCCTTGATCAATGTCGATTCCACAGGGATAAGGGTTGTAAATCAATCCATTGGAATGGCCGAAGATAACCTAACCAAAGGGACGGGCTATGTTGCAGTTAGTCCTTCAGGAACAAAAATTGCCAAAGGCACAGTAATAAATGGACAAAACTATGTAGAAGTATTTGACCTTGACCCTGATGGTTTAGTATTAGGTAATCCCAAGCTAATAGATCTGGGCATTGCGGCTCCACCCGAAGTCTATGGATTGGCTTTTGCTGAAAACAGCGACATTTTGTATGTAACTTTAAATGGGGATCCCGCATTACGTCAGAAATCATACCTGATTCAATTAGCCTTATTTTTGGATGATCCTGCAATAATCGCCGCTCAAAAAAATATTATTGATGAAAATACAGGCCTAAGCCTGGGAGCTATAAAACTAGGACCCGTAAATGGAATGGCTGCAAAATACATGTATATCGCCGTAAATAATCAACCGAAAGTTCCTTTCATACAAAATCCGGATCAGGTAGGAAATGCCGCGGCGGTTGGCTATTCTATACTAACCGGTGCAGGAGGTAACAAAGATGGCGTAAATGTATCCGGAACATCGAAACTAGGTCTTCCAAATGTCATTTTCGCGAAACAAGAAAGCGATTCGGATGGAATTACTGCAAACTATTCCGGAAATTGTTTTAATGCACCCACCCTACTTACAACTCAAGATGTATGCAGCCCTTTAAGAAATCAGGTAGAATGGGAATTTGAAGATGGTGAAATGGTAAAAGGCACAAATGTAGTTCATACCTTTTCACATCTTGGGTGGAACAAATTCACGCTCAGGTTTAAAATATTCAACACTTCTCCACTCAAAAAGATTATAAACAGCCAGGTGTTAAATGTAATTCTGAATCTGACAGAGAGTGTTTGTGAGCAAGAAGAATACGTAGACTCCATTTATATTAAACCTTCTCCAATTAGTAATTTATCTGATAGTACTTATCTATGTGTGCGAGAAGGTCAGATTGGCAAACTCAATCCGATGGCAACGGATAAAGCAGATAGCTTAACCTATACCTGGTTTACCAGTATTGGTACACAAATATCGACCGACAGTATTTTAAGCGTTGTGGCCCCGGCTGTTTATAAGCTAGAAATTCTGAATAAGTACGATTGTCAGACTAAAGATGAAATAAAAGTAATTGAAGGTTGTGAGCCACGGATGTTTGCCCCGGAGGCTTTCACACCAAATGGCGATGGCGATAATGACACCTTTCAGGTTTTTTATGCTCATATTACAGATTTTAATCTGCTTATATACAATCGCTGGGGAGAGTTAGTATTTGAATCAGATAACCCGGAAAATAAATGGGATGGAAAAGTAAAAGGTAAAGTTTTCGGTCCGGCCTTCTATCCCTATGTTATTACCTACAAAAGTCTTGATTTTCCCGAACGCGGCATTCTGCGAGAACGGGGCACCATCGTTGTTATTAAGTAATTTCCAGGAATACAGTTTACGAAACGGTAATTTCTTGCCTTCTTTATAGTTTCGGTCCCTACAATTCGTATTTTTGACAAAAACTTACCTGAAAATAAAATGCGTCAGGATTACCTGAAAGGCGATGCCGAAAATCTGAGCGGAATAGAGAAAGACATTGAACGTGCACTGCGACCAGTCACCTTCGATGATTTTACCGGACAGGATAAGATATTAGAAAATCTGAAAGTGTTTGTTCAAGCTGCCAAACAAAGGGAAGAAGCTCTTGATCATGTTTTACTACACGGCCCTCCCGGGCTGGGTAAAACAACACTTTCCTATATTATTGCCAATGAATTGGGCTCATCAATAAAGATTACTTCGGGTCCTGTATTGGATAAGCCCAGTGATCTGGCAGGATTACTTACCAACCTGGAAACCAACGATGTATTATTTATTGATGAAGTACACCGTTTAAACCCTATCGTGGAAGAATACCTGTATTCGGCCATGGAGGACTACAAAATTGATATTATGCTGGATTCCGGGCCAAACGCCCGAAGCGTACAGATTTCTCTGAATCCTTTTACGCTTATAGGGGCCACCACAAGAGCCGGATTACTGACATCACCGCTGCGTGCCAGATTTGGTATTAATTCACGACTGGAATATTATGATGCAGAACTTCTCACCCAAATTGTGCATCGTTCGGCTTATATCCTCAAAACACCTATTAACGAAGAAGGTGCATATGAAATAGCTCGCAGAAGCCGGGGAACTCCCAGAATTGCAAATAACCTTTTACGACGTACGCGTGATTTTGCTCAGGTAAAAGGTACAGGAAAAATAGATATAGCAATCGCCCAAATGGCATTAAATGCCCTTGACGTAGATCAGGATGGTTTGGATGAAATGGATAATCGCATATTATCAACGATAATTGAAAAATTTAAAGGTGGTCCGGTTGGCTTAAGCACCATAGCTACCGCATGTGGGGAAGAGGCAGAAACTATTGAAGAAGTATATGAGCCTTTTTTAATTCAGGAAGGTTTTTTGAAGAGAACTGCCCGCGGAAGAGAAGCTACTGAAAAAGCCTACAAACACCTGAATATTGTTCCAAAGTATCGCTCGGGCGAATTATTTTCCTGATTTTTAGTCCAAACAGATTAATTTATTAGGATAAAATGGATCAATGTCCGTATAATTGAAGCAAATTAATAAATGTGGTTATTGCCTGAAAAAATATAATTAAAATAAACCTATGGCAGTCAAAAAATATAACAAGGGATCGGAAGAGACAATAAAAATTCAAGCGAAAGAAAGTGGTAAAACACTTTTATTTGAAATTGCCTGGGAAGTTTGCAACCAGGTCGGTGGAATATATACCGTAATCCGCTCCAAAGTACCGGCAATGGTAGATAAATGGGGCGATGATTATTGCCTGATCGGCCCTTATTTTTCCAATACGGCCTCCATTGAATTTGAAGAAAAATCAGATGATTCGCCATTTTGTAAAATAGCTGAAGAATTAAAAAGTGCCGGCCATAATGTACACTATGGGCATTGGTTGGTCACCGGCCGACCACGTATTATCCTCATGGATTTCACCGAAATTGCCAAGGACGTAAATCACATGAAATACCTGCTTTGGGAGCACTTTCAAATCAGCACATTGAATGCGGAGCCACTGGTAGACAGTGTTATTGCTTTTGGTGAATTAATCCGGTTGTATTTAACCGCATTTGCAGAAAAGTATGCCCGAAAATATGAGATTACTGCCCATTTTCATGAATGGATGGCTTCTACAGCTTTATTAGAATTAAGAAGAGAAAAGGTAAACATAGCCACCGTTTTTACCACACATGCTACTATGCTTGGTAGATACATTGCGGGTAATGTTGAAAATTTCTATGAGCATTTGCCCAAATATAACTGGGCCGTGGAAGCAAAGGAATATGGGATTGAAGCTCAAGCAGGTATAGAGCATCATGCTGCACAGATGGCTCATGTGCTTACGACAGTTAGTGATGTAACCGCTAAAGAATGTGAGGTGTTTTTTAAGAGAAAATGTGATCTCATTTTGCCTAATGGTCTTAATATTACCCGTTTTGCGGCAACACATGAATTTCAGAATTTACACATGAAATTCAAGCAAAAAATTAACCAGTTCGTGATGGGACATTTTTTCCAGAGCTACTCCTTCGATCTAGACAATACGCTTTATTTCTTTACTTCGGGGCGTTATGAATATAAAAATAAAGGTTACGATCTTACTTTGGAGGCTTTAAAAAGGCTGAATTTTAAATTGGTAAAATCGGGCCTTGATATTACTGTGGTCATGTTTATCATTACCCGTAACCCTTTTCACAGCATAAATCCCGAGGTTCTGCAATCCAGAGCCATTATGGAAGAAATTAAGCAAACCTGCGAGGCGATCGAACAACAGGTTGGCGAACAGCTTTTTTACGCTTCGGCATCCGAAGAAGACCATCGCCTACCCGATCTCAATCAATTTGTAGATGAGTATTGGCGTCTGCGTTTAAGAAGAACTATTCAAACCTGGAAAACAAAAAAACTACCCAGTACCACCACCCATTTATTGAAAGAACCCGATGACATAACCAGGTATCTGGATAGAACCAATCTATTAAATAATCAGCAGGATCGGGTAAAATTTGTTTACCATCCGGATTTCATTTCACCAACTAACCCTCTTTTCGGGTTGGAATATGGTCAGTTTGTCAGAGGTTGCCACCTTGGTGTTTTCCCATCCTATTACGAACCATGGGGATATACTCCACTGGAATGCGTGATCCGGGGTATACCTACGGTGACCTCCAACCTATCGGGTTTTGGAGACTTTATGATGCAACTGATGCAGGATTACGAAAATGTGGGAGTATATGTAGTAGACAGGGCCAAACAAAATTTTGACAAAGCCGCTGATACCTTAGCCGACATGCTCTTCAAATTTGCAACCATGGATCGTAAAGACCGTATCATGCAGCGTAACCGCACCGAAAATTTCTCGGATATCTTTGATTGGACCAACCTTCGTTCCTATTACGATACCGCTCATGATCTTGCCCTTAAGAAAAAAGGGGTAAA
Source organism: Jiulongibacter sp. (assembly GCA_024645245.1). Taxonomy (GTDB): domain Bacteria; phylum Bacteroidota; class Bacteroidia; order Cytophagales; family Spirosomataceae; genus JAHEBN01. The sequence continues at coordinate 22,873 of JAHEBN010000054.1, forward strand.
TATTATTTAACTTGAAATCTGGTTTCGGTAAAGAACATTAATGATTAAAACTGCCCGGGAAAAATGATTATTTCAGAAAAGCACCTGATTATAGCCCAGGTTTTATGCTAAAGCCCTAATCACTTCAGGCGTTTTTCCAAGATATAATCATTGATAAGATACATAGAAATACAAAAAATATAATACCGCGTATAGTTTAAAAACTTAGAAGAGAGCCAATTATCAATTCTTAACTCCTGCTAATTATTAAAATCATACAATTTTACTAGCTTTGCGATTCTTTTAAAAAATCAGTCGAGATGCTATTAATAAGTATTTTAATTTTAACAGGATACCTGGTGGGTTCCATACCTACGGCAGTGTGGTATGCCAAAATATTTCATAAAATAGACATCCGGGAGTTTGGAAGTAAAAATGCAGGTGCCACCAATTCATTACGGGTACTGGGCAAAAAGGCAGGCATTATTGTTTTACTTATAGATATTCTCAAAGGTATTGGCGTGATACTTCTGGCTAAAACCTTAGGATTACAGGCGGATGACGCCTTTCTGGTTGGAATTGCTGCCGTAATCGGGCATTTACTACCCGTATTTGCCGGTTTCAGAGGTGGGAAAGGAATTGCGACTTCATTTGGAATAATATTAGCACTCAACCCCTACGGAGCCCTTTTATGTATTATTGTTTTTCTGGTTATTGTATATTTCACGAAATACGTTTCATTAGGGTCACTTCTGGGGGCATTTTCATTTTTAATCTTCAACCTTTTTCACAATCCAACAGAGAAATTTTTTCACTTTATGTGTTTAGGATTATTCCTGATTTTGTTGTTTACTCATAGAGAAAACATTCAAAGGTTGGTAAAGGGTACCGAAAACAGGTATCCGCCTAAATAACAAGCTGCCTTTTGCTACAAAGAAATATTTTCAATTATACCTGTTTGTGTTATTGTAAAAATGGAGTCTGAAGTATTCCGAATATCAGGATAATTCAAAAAAACCGCTTTCCCTAATTATTCAAATAACAGACTAATACCCTCTTTTCTTCCCAGGTGCTGTTGATTTATTCTTAACTTTGTTTTCAAATTTTTTGAATAAAAATGAATTACCTGAAAGAAAATAAACAACGATTTCTTGACGAACTCTTCGAGTTTTTACGAATTCCATCTGTTAGTGCCGATCCAAAGTTTAATACAGATATGCAAACTGCTGCAGCATGGATACAGAATAAACTATTATTAGCCGGAATGGACTCGGCAGAGATCTGTCCGACTGCCGGTCATCCTGTGGTATATGCTGAGAAAACAATTGATACTTCGTTTCCCACTATACTGGTATATGGCCATTACGATGTACAACCTGCAGATCCTTATGAACTTTGGAATACACCACCTTTTGAACCGACTATCCGGAAAACAGAAGTTCATCCGGAAGGTGCAATTTTTGCCCGGGGCTCTTGCGATGACAAGGGACAAATTTATATGCATGTAAAGGCCATTGAAACGATGTTGGCAGAAAACAGTCTTTGCTGCAATGTTAAGATAATGTTTGAAGGAGAAGAAGAAGTAGGATCGGAACACTTAGCCGAATTTATCAAGGAAAATAAACACCGGCTTGCAGCGGATATTATTCTTATTTCGGATACCTCCATTATTGCCAATGATATTCCTTCTGTTGAAACCGGCCTACGAGGCCTGGCTTATATGGAAGTGGAAGTTACCGGACCAAACCGTGATCTTCATTCCGGAGTTTATGGTGGGGCAGTAGCCAATCCGGCAAATGTGCTGGCACAGATGATAGCGTCTTTACATGATTCGGAAGGGAAAGTAAACGTAAAAGGATTTTACGATAAAGTAGTCGAACTTTCAGCTGAAGAAAGGGCCGATCTGGAGGCAGCCCCCTTTATAGAAAAAGACTATATGAAAGATCTGGGTGTGGCAGAGTTAACCGGCGAAAAAGGATATACCACCCGCGAACGTGCTGCAATCAGGCCCACACTCGATGTAAACGGTATATGGGGCGGATATATCGGCGAAGGTTCAAAAACCGTACTGCCTTCGAAAGCTTATGCTAAAATATCCATGCGTTTAGTCCCCGATCAGGATTGGGAAGAAATATCTGATTTGTTTACTGCCCATTTTAAAGCCATTGCTCCGGCTAGTGTTAAAATAAAGGTAAGCAGGCATCACGGAGGGCAGCCCTATGTCACACCATCCGATTCTATCGGCTATCAGGCGGCCTGTATGGCAATGGAAGAAGCTTACGGCAAAAAACCTGTGCCTAC
>JAHEBN010000055.1 GCA_024645245.1 Jiulongibacter sp.
CGGAGATTGGGCCTTGTGGGAATTGAGTACTTTATAAATAAGATTTTTCTTAATAATTAAAACATCCTTTAAAACCCTGAATGCCCATTCAGGGCTTTTTTTTGATTGTCTACTTTTTGTACCGAAAGAATTAGTGGTATTGAATTTATAATGACCACCTTACAAGTGCTTAGGCAATATCCAACGTCTTAATCCTGCTATTTAATGGAGCAGGTTGAGGAAAGATTAACCTATAAGTTCTTAATCTAAACTCGTAAAATATGAATCAAGATATGATTTCAAGAAGTAATAATTTACCGTTTTTGGTAGTATTAAAAAATGTAAAACGAAAGTCGGTTTTAAGTAAAACTATACTGCTTTTTCTTTTTCTAAGCCAGAGCTTTTTAACCATGGCCACAGTATGGCATGTAAAACCCATAGCCTCTGGTGATGCATCAGGTTCTACCTGGGCTAATGCCTCCAGCAGTTTGCAAGCTATGATGGATGCCGCCGCTGCCGGAGATACTATTTGGGTAGCTACGGGTACTTATTTGCCCACATCTTCTCCTGATGGTGTTTCCACGAATAATCGTGATAAAAGTTTTCATTTATCAAAAAACATAAAAATCTATGGAGGTTTTGACGGCACAGAAACAATGCTTTCTGAACGTGACTGGGTGGATAATGAGACTATTCTTAGTGGCGATTTTGATGCCGATGATGTGGTTAGCGGCATAGGTGCTAGTTTAATTATAAATAATAATGCTGAAAATGCTTATCATGTGTTTATGGTCAAATCTGTCACTTCAGGCACACTAGATGGATTTACTGTATGTGGAGGAAATGCTAATGGTTCAAGTGGGATTGATTTTAACGGGTATAATTTTTTTAGAACAGCAGCAGGTGGGATTTATACTCGCTATTCATCTTTTATTTTGAGCAATTTGAATGTTAAAGGCAATTCAGCGAATACTGCCGGGGGTATCTTCATTGACCACACAAATAATAATACTGTCACGAATTCGACGGTTTCAAAAAATGTGAATGGTGGAATACGGACTTCATCTATAATAACCATTGCAAATTCGATTATCTCAGGTAATAAAGGTCCCGGTATTTATCTTTATTCAGGGTTGAATAACGTGAACTCATACATTAGAAACTCCATCATTTCCTATAATTCTGATGCCGGTGTCTACGATGATCAATTAAATAATAACTATATTAATTGTACTTTTTATGGAAATACAGCGGATTATGGTGGTGGGCTTGGGCTTTTTAGAGACAACTCATTCGCTACTATCAAAAACTGCATTTTTTGGGACAATATAGCCACAGGTGCAAACGGTGCTTATACTGCTGAAATATATTTTGATTATAGTGAAGAACCTACGGTACAATATTGCCTCATGCAGGCAGAGACTCTATTCAGCACAGGAACCGGCAATATCAATAACCAGGACCCCCTTCTTATTAATCCTGAGGGCGGTGATTTCAGGATTTTGGCTGGCTCACCGGTATTAGATGTAGGTAGTAATGCTGCCATAAGTGGCGTAAGTACAGATATTGCTGGCAATGCCCGTATTCAAAATACCACCGTAGACATGGGAGCCTATGAAGGCACCACCATACCACCTATTATTTATGTAGATAGCAGTGCCACCAGCGGTACAAAAAACGGTGCCTCTTGGGCAAATGCCTATATAGATTTGCAGAATGCTATTGACAATCCTTATGGAACTTCGGAAATATGGGTGGCCCAAGGAACTCACCTACCCACCAAAGACCATACAGGTAATGCCTCACCCACAGACCCACGTGATAAAAACTTTCATATGGCAGCTGATATGCAGCTTTATGGTGGCTTTACGGGAACGGAAACAGAACTTTCTCAGAGAGATTGGATAGCAAATTTAACCATCTTAAGTGGAGATTTCGATAATGATGACTTCGTATCAGGAGGTGGTAGCACGCTGGATATTACGGGGAACAACGAAAATGCCAATCATGTACTCATTACAGCCAATCTCAGCTCTGCCGCTATTTTAGATGGTTTTCACATACGGGGTGGCAATGCGTACTATTTGGAAAATTCACCATTAACTTATGCTGGAAAAGTCTTTGCATCCATTGGTCATGGCGGAGGTATGTATAATGTATCTTCTTCACCGCTTATAAAGAACAGTACTTTTTATGGGAATCAAACCTTCAACAGAGGTGCGGGAGTCTCTAATGAGGAGAACTCTTCTCCGAAGTTAATGAATGTTCATTTTTTAAATAATAAAGGGTTTATTGGAGGAGGTATTTATAATTTTGATTCTTCTCCAAGTATAAGCAATACTACTTTTCAAGGAAATTCAGCAGTTTACGGAGGAGGGCTTAATAATTTTGTCTCTTCTCCGATTATAAACAATACTACCTTTCAAGGAAACTCAGCAAGAGATAACGGGGGTGGGCTTTATAATATTTCTTCTTCTCCAAGTATCGTCAATTCTATTTTTTGGGAAAATTCAGGAAATGGTTCGCCAAATTCATTTTACAATTCTTCTTCTTCTTTGTCCATAAGCCACTCCTTAATTCCTGAGGCTGATTCTACCGCACTGAGTACTAACTCAAATGGGGGGATTAGCAGTATTAGCAATATGGTTTACAACCAAGACCCACAATTTGTATTTGCCGCTATTGGCGATTTAAGCTTAAGTCGTTGCTCACCTGCTGTTAATACTGGAGACAATGCCGCATGGGCTACCACAGGCCTTTCTACTGATTTGGCTGGAAATCCCCGACCCTTTGGAACTAGTGAAGTAGATATGGGGGCTTATGAGTTTCAAGAATCTAATACTAACTTAACTCTTACAGCAAGTATTGCAGACGGCATCGATCCGATATATAGTGGCGTATCTTCCATTACCACCGAATGGCCCATATTAAATACCAACAATGTGGTATTTAAAGCTGGACATTCTATTGAGCTATTACCAGGCTTTTCAGTAGCTCCTACAGGAGGGGCAGCCACTGTTTTTAGGGCGGAGATAGGGGACGGGTGTGAGTATGATATTGAATGAACCAGGAATTTTATGTTAGTGAACACCTTAAAAAAGTGTATTGATGAAAAGAATATTATGCCTCACTTTAGTAGTGTTCAATGGCCTGATAGTTATGGGCCAGACGGGTGTTCGAAATAAAGCGGATATTGTTTTTATGCCTCAGGAATATGAGAATTCCTGTCTTTTTTGCGATTCAGCGTCTTTCGATAAACACGCTAAAATTAATCCCAAACAGTTGAAGGAATTGAGTTTTGCTTATGAACTAAAAAGAAAATATTTCTTAACTCAAAAGGAAGGAATTGGCATCTTTTCATTGGAGGCCAGTTAAATATTGCTTAATTTCAAAGAAAAGGAAAACCTCTTATTATAATTTGTAGCTGCCTAGAACCTTTAATAACGTACATCTTTTACCAGGCTATTCTGTGGCTCCCACAGGTGGTGCAGCTACGGTTTTCAGGGCGGAGATAGGGGGTGGGTGTCCTTGATACATAAAAACAAATCATTGTTGGTTCTCAATAATAGTCCCTGAATCCCCATTCAGGGCTTTTTTTTAATTGTCTACTTTTTGTCCCGGCTAAAAAAGCAGGTTTTATCAATAAATCCCCACCTTACATTCACCAAAGTAAAATACCAGCTTTTATCCGGTTTAATCTAAAAGGTTTCTGAGGGAAGCAAAAGCTGGTGAATAACTTAATTTAAAAGTATATACCATGAAACATCCTAAAATTTTAGAAATCATTTCGCCTGATACATTCACACATTTGCAGGCTTTTACCAATTATACGATACTGTATACGAGAGAAGGTGAAAAACATATCTCTGGTTATTGCCTGAAAGTTTTTGAAGAATTACTGAACAATAATTCATTCATAAGAATTGACAGGTCAAATCTGGTAAACACAACCTTTATCAAGGGAACCTTAGTTCGTAATAATGGGTATTACATAAAATTAAAAAACAATTCAGAGATACTTATACCTCGTAGAAAAAAAGCAATTCTTGAAGAAAAATATCCGGATCTTTTTTTTCCTAAGTCGTGGATACACCGGATTTAAGCAATTAGAGTATAACTGCCACTATTATGGCGTTATACCCATAGCCCTTTATTGCTAAAAATAAATCAATTTAATCCGTAGTAAGGATGGATTGGCTCTTGTTTAGGTAATTATATTATTTCAAAAGGTTTTTTTTTAATCAAATACCGGCCTTGAAACCCCATTCAGGGCTTTTTTTCAATTGTCTACTTTTTGTCCCCGGTATTTTTCTTGATTTTTTTTGGTATTCTATACATTTGATCAACCCAAAAGTCTTTTTCAATTTTTGAACATGAAAACTAAAATCAAATGAATTGTTTATCAATTAAGTATAACCCAAATTTTTAATCTTATGAAAAGAAAATTATTTAATAAATCAGGACTAAGCATATTTACACTAATGGTATTGACATTCCTGCTTACCGCATGTCCAAAAAAGAAAACAGATCCGACGCCTGCCACGCCTGGAACACCGTCTACCCCAAGCACGCCGGTAGCAACTACCATTACGGTAAAGCTTTCTAAAAACTGGGGTGCGATATCCGTATCAGAAGACGGCACCGTGGTGTTTACGAATTCCAATTCCTCGAATATCAAACCCGGATATGGTAATTTTAAAATAGACTTGCGTAGTCAGAATGCTGCCAAGCTCACCGAGTACGATGGCAAAAGCTTTACAGGCACCTGGTCGATATCAAGCGATGAAAAAACCTTAACCGTAACAGGACTTACGCCTCAGCCTACAGATACAGGCGGCACGATTGTATTTACCATTAATGAAATTACGGACTCATCGATGAAGATTACCCGCACCTCGAAAAACCGAAAAACAGGTGCCACCACCACCATTTATACCCTTACCATTATCTGATAAAGGCTTTAAACTTGATTTAACATGAAAAAACTTATATTATCTTTTATACCGGGTATTTTGATTTTGCTTTTCTCGCAATGTGCATTTTCGCAAGGGATAGCGTATGACGTTAAAACAATATTCTCTACCGTCAATGGAGAAAATACACCTTATCCATTATATATATCATTACACACTAAAAATCCTGATATAGCTCGAAAAGGTGTCACAAGAATATTTGAGGGCGAACCTACTAAAGAAGAGGTTCAAAACGCAATATTTAGTAAAGCAGACAGAGGAATTGGAGCTTTTTATTTAACTGAAGCTAAGCCCAACGAGCCCATATCTTTCTATGTAGATTATGGCTATCATGATACTGATGGAGATAACCGCTATCATTTTGATAACGTAACTTTTTCCTATGGCGAATATAAAACAGCAAACGAATCTGTACCCGTGTCTCTTTCGAGCCAAGATATTACCTATGATTGTAATATTTTTGAACGAAATTGTCGTGTATACCAAAGACACTTTTTTAATTTTCCCAGAGAGGAAGTTTATAAGAACAAAAAGCAGGCCTATGCCAAGCTATTAATTTTAAGATTTTACAAAGGGGGCAAAGTGGCCAAAACGGTTATTTTACCTATAGTTTTGACGGGTAAATTTAGCGTTTATCAAGGTCGCGATTATGGTCCACACCAAGTTAAGACTATTTTGAGGGCAGTACCGGGTGATAATAGTTACTCATTCATTGAAGCAGAAAAAGAATACTCTGTAGATAAAGTCATTTCAGCTTCTCTTTCTAATTCTTCCACCCGCGAAACCAGCACTAAAGTAGAGGCGGGGTTTGACAAATTTGGAATTAGTGGAAGTGCGTCTTATGAATCTTCTACGTCCAAAACTACAACTCAGAAGAATGAACAAACCAACGCCACTAATTTTACTTATACCAGTAAAGGTAGAATTGAAAACCACACCAAATATGACAGATTTATTGTAGAAAAATGGTTGTATGATTATTATTTACAATCTAACTGTAATGCGGTCTGGTACGATGATATAGTACAGGTAAGTATGAGTACTTCAATAGGCTTGGTTCCCGCCAAAAAAGTTTTAGACCTCAATTATTTTGAGAACGAACTAAAAGAAACTTATATTCCTCAGTTTTATGAGAACCAGCAATTAGGAGAAGCCAGATTTTGGGAAGACATGATAGCTCTTAATAATAAATTAAAAGCCAATGCCAGAAGAAAAGGTGGATTTAGCAACGCAAAAGGCACTCAAGAGGAGACCATAAGAAAAGAAGCCACATCAGTGAGCTATAAACAAGAAGTTTCATTTTCTAAAACTGAGAGTGAAGAAATTACGGCCAAAGTAGGTGTAGAAATTGGTTTTGTATCAGCTAGTGTTGAGGCTAAAGATAAAATTTCACTTACCGTAGAAACTACCAATAGCACAGAAAATGCTCAGGGAAACAGTAAAACGCTTACCATTGGTTTCTCAATAGATGACGACGACGATTCGGATATTTTAAATGTAGATTTGTTTGAAGACGATGGTTTCGGTGCTCCTGATTTCAGATTGATCGGCAATAGTAAGACCAGTTGCCCTTTTGAAGGAGGAAAACAAATTGACAAACCTGCCATTCAAGTAGCCAAATATGAAAGTACTGCTTTTGGTGATAGTGCCAAATTTTCCGATATTGAGCTTGGTAAAGAAGTTATTTTTACGCTAAAAGTAAAGAATAACTCGGAAAGTCAAAGTGCCAGAACATTTCGGGTAAGGTATCCAAATCTTGCTTTTCAATTGCCAAAAATTGAGTTTATTGGCTATAGTTCTCCTACGCCCGAATTCGATTTGCCATTTGGATCAGAAAAAACAATAGACCTGATAGTCAAAAACGTATATCCGGAGGCCAAAGGCTACGAAGAGATTCTGATGATAGTAGAACCAATATGTGCCGATGTATTAGCCAGAAGTGACGATGGTTATGTCTCAGATACAGTAAAACTTGAGGCCTATTGGGGTGCAACAGATAAAAACAGAGCCCCCGATAATAATTTTGCAACAACGGCTATTTTGCTAAAGACAGACGGAAGCCTGCAAACCTCCTATACCAATAAATTTAACGGAATTGCTAAGTTTACTAATATAAATGCAAACTCTTCCGAAGAAGAGGCAAAGATTTTACCAGTCGGATGGAACAAAGAAAATGGTTTATCTCCGCAAATTACCAATTCGGTTTGGTTTAAATTCGTGGTTAGTAGCCCTACCATGGATGTTAAACTTTGCGACCCCATGAATGATGGTTTCGATTCTCAGCTGGCTATTTACAAAGTAGTTGATATAAATGACATGAGCACCTATCAAATCATTAGTTCTAATGACAGAGGGCTGTGTTTTACTGGTAATAAGTTGAATGAATCAGCAGCGGTACACATGGAAAACCTCACTTTGGGTGATACACTTTATGTGTTAGTAGATGGTTTTAAAGGAGCTCAAAGTAATTTTGGAATTACTATAGAAAGTTTACCCCCTAAAAACGACCAAAATTGTGAAGCTATCAATCTGGACTTAAACAATGATGTAAGAAAAGGTACCATCATTAGGGGATTGTCCAATTATAACTCTTCGGCAGAAATCAACGAAAGTTTACTGATTCCTCAAGCTACCAATCCTAACTATGGCTGGAAACAAGACGAAATCCAGCATTCAGTTTGGTTTAGGTTTAGTGCTCCAAAAGAGGGGGCAGTATCCGTAGAGGTGCTGAATGCATCATTCGATACTCAGCTAGCTGTATATGGTTTAAGAACCTATTGCGGAGGAGAGAATTTTGATAAATTCGAACTATACAAAGCCAATGATGATTTAGACCTTGGGGGTGGTTTTGGTAGTAAAGTTCATATAAAAGGTTTGCCTTATGAAGCAGGTTCCAACCGTATTTACTATTATATTTTAGTGGATGGATACAAGGGTGCAGTTGGTACTTTTGATTTACAGGTTAAATTAGATTTGCCAGACAATGATTTAATTGAAAACGCTATAACATTGGAGTTAGATGCGGTAGGGCAAGGTATTTTTAATAATGGAGGAGCTACAGCTTCAGATGCTGAGCAGGTGATTGCACCACCAGTTTCGGAATTAAATAAACCAAATGGCTGGTCTGATAAACCGGGCGATAGCCGTGCCAGGCAAATAGAGCGTTCGGTGTGGTTTAAATTCGTTGCTCCCAATGAAGGTGCCGTTCAGATAAGTACCTGTAACCAGGCTAGCTTTGCTGCCCAGATTGCACTTTATAAGGTTGGAAATTTGAAGGATTTCAGTACATATAAATATTTAGGTGCGGATGACGGAGGCCATCTATGCCGAATCCCACCCAATAATGACTATCCGAATGGTACCAATGTGCGTGGAAGTATTTTAGATGTGACAGGCTTAGAACCCGGTGAAACCTATTATTTGTTGGTAGATGGCTCATTAAATGACTTTGGTCAATTCTCCATTGATCTAATAACACAAAAGGTTACAGAGCCGCCTGCCAATGATGCTGCCTGTAATGCCATAGCACTTAAAACTGACGGGAAAGTCCAAAAAGGGTTTAATAATTTTGCCGCAACTGTCTCAAAAACAGAGTATAAAATAATACCAGAGGCATGGCTAGACAAAAACATGGGAGGTACGGTCTGGTTTACTTTCACAGCACCTGCCAGCGGAGAAGTTGAAATATCAATGTGTGATTTGGCCAATTTTGATACGCAGATAGCTGTTTTTGAAGTAGAAGATTGTAAAGTGGATACTAATTTTGTTCTGATTGGTGCTAATGAGGATGGACCTACAAGCTGTTCAACAGGTGGCGACAGCTACTTGGCTCTAAAAAATCTAAGTCCCGGCAAGAAGTATTACATTGTGGTAGATGGTTATGGAAAAAACAGAGGAAGTTTTGGAATAATCATTAAAGATGGTATAACACCAGGCCCTGCTAATGATGATGTAGCCAATGCCATTGCAATACCCGTAGACGGTGAAGTAAAGTCTGGTTTTACAAATGCTTTTGCAACGGTGAGAGATGGAGAGCAAAATATCAGACCAATACCAGCTAATAATCAGGATTGTACTACTGGCTGGTGCGATAAACAAGTGGACAATTCTGTTTGGTTTAAATTTGTTGCTCCAGTAGATGGGAAGGTCAATATAAGTACTTGTGACTTAGCTGATTTTGATACGCAGTTGGCCCTTTATGAAGCATCCAATGTGTCAGATTTTGGTACTTTTAGTCTGAAAGCTGCTAATGACGCAGGACCGCAAGACTGTTCTACCAATTTTGATAGTTATTTGCCTGTAACGGGATTAACGCCTGGTAAAACCTACTACGTCATGGTAGACGGTTTTGATGGTGATAATGGGACATTCTCTATTTCACTTACCGGAGTGGCTGATATTAAAGCACCTACCGAGCCAACATCGCCGACCGCGGGAACAAGCACCGAAACGACTGCCGAAGTTTCCTGGACCGCCGCTACTGATAATGTGGGTGTTACGCAATATGAGGTATTTGTAGATGGCAATTCTGTGGGTAAAACAGATAAAACAACTTATACGATCACCGGATTGTCGGGTTCTAAAACCTATTCAGTTACTATAGTTGCTTTAGATGCAGCTGGTAATAAATCAGGTGCATCTACCAGTGTTAGTGTTACCACTAAAGCAGCACCTGATTCACAAGCACCGTCGAGCCCGACTGGTTTGGAGGCTACGGATATCAGAACTACGGGGATTGATATAAAATGGAATGCCTCAACCGATAATGTGGGTGTGAAAGAGTATCGCATTTTTGTGGATGGGGCACTGTTTGCTACAGTTACCAATACGAGTTTTGGCTTAACCGGACTTGACCCCGGTACTGCCTATTCCGTTTATATTGTGGCTGTGGATGCGGCCGGGAATGTTTCAAACTCCTCAACTTCTTTAAAAGTAACAACAAAAACAGCCGCTGTAGTAGATACCCAGGCACCAAGTAGTCCAACTAATTTGGTAGCGAGCGAAATAGGAGATGTAAGTCTAACGGTAACCTGGACAGCCTCCACAGATAATGTTGGCGTAAAAGAGTATATTTTGTATTTGGATGGTACCAAAACAGCCACGACATCCGAAACTACCTATACTTTTACTGGTTTAACTAAAGAGACTGCCTATTCCATTTACATTACAGCCACTGATGCAGCCGGTAATACTTCAACCAATTCACCGGTGTTAAAAGCAACCACGAAATCTGCTGTGGTAGTAGATACCCAGGCACCAAGCAGTCCTGCTAACCTGGCGGCAAGTGAGGTGGGAGATATAAGCCTCACAGTAACCTGGACTGCTGCAACGGATAATGTCGGGATAAAGGAGTACAATATATATTTGGATGGTACCAAGACAGCCGCCACCTCTCAAACTAGCTATACCTTTACCGGTTTAACAAAAGCCACAGCATATTCCATTTACATTACTGCGACCGATGCAGCGGGTAATATCTCGGAAAACTCATCGGTTTTAAAAGTATCCACTTTGGCAGAAGCTGTAGTAGGTAATCGTTTAGAAAGATCAACGAATATGAAAGTTTATCCAAATCCCGTAGGAAACAGTATCCGGATAAATATACCTGAAACAGATATTTTTGAAGGAAAAGTTGAAATCAGAAATATAGAAGGTAAAGTTTTGCTCAACCCAATCTTTAGGGTTGAACCCGACGGCACTATTCTGGTTGATTTGCGGGAATCGCCACCAGGCATTATCTTTTTAAATATTGATTCAGAAAAGAAAAGATATACCAAAAAGTTGATTAAGTATTAATTTGAAAATTGAATTAGCTCCGGGAGTCTGATTGGTTTCCGGAGCTTTTTTTGTAACTGAATGTGATTTCTGATATAACTTTTGCTTAATTTAAATATTTGCCATTTAATAGAAAATAGATGGTATGTTTTTTTTTATACATCGTATTTAATATATTTGAAATAAGTAAAAGCCCAAAAAAACTAATATCCTCAGCACTTAAGAGCTGTTTTTTCCACACTGTAATTTATCATATTGTTAATAGAATTTTATAGCTATTTCAAGATAACTCATTTTTATTTTACAACCCAAAAAACAATTAAATGACCATGAAAAGAACAAATTTATTTAAAATCGCAGCAGCATTATTTATGCTAAATGGCTGGTATTCAGCAAATGCACAAAATGGGCAAGACCCCTGGATAGTTGAAGTAACCCAAGCCCATTTTAACATGAAAAATGAAAATGGATCTTACAAAGAATGGAAAGAGTTGGAAAAAGAATTCCATGATAAAGTCATTATGAAAAATGAATTTATACAAGGAGCCGAAGTACTTAGACATCTTTATACGCCAGATAATTCGGAGGTATTATTTGTTACCGCTTTTAAAAGTTGGGGTGATGTGGAAAAAGCCGATGACCGTACCACTGAATTAATAAAAGCCGCTTGGCCTGATACATCGGCCAGAAGGGCGTTTTTCACTAAACAAAGGGCTTATTACACCAATATCCATTCAGATGAATTGTATTCGACAATGGATAACCCTAAGTTTTTCAAATCTTATCCGGATTCCAATGTGGTTTTTGTAAAAAGAACGACCCACACAAGTTGGCCCGAAGGTGGTAGTCGAAAAGAAATAATGGCAATGGATAAAGAATACAACGAAAATGTAACGCAAAAGAATGACGAGATATTAGCTTCTTATCCTTTACGGCATTTATATGGTTCGGATAGCAGAGATATGGTTGATTTCATTGCCTTTAAAGATGTGAATACTATGGAAAATGTATCCAATGTTTCAAATCGTAAATTGATAATGGCTCACTGGCCGGACAAAACAAAAAGACAAGAATTCTTTAAGAAATACAATAGCTACTCGGAACCCTGGCACGGAGATGCGGTATATATGAATGTGGTTGAACTACATAAATAGAGTTATTAATGTAAAAAATGGTTGCTTTTTAAGATAAAAGGCAGCCATTTTTGTGTTTTAAAACGCCCGGTTACTTTAATACTCTGCTAATCAATATATTTGAAAATCTGAATTTGAAAACTAAAAAACAAATATGACCTCTATAAATAGCTTAAAACTGCTTTCCTTATCCCTGATTTTAACTTTAGCATCCTGCTCCAAAACCGAAGATCCTTTACCTGAAAGTGAAGCAGCCCATTGGGACTATGAACATACCGATTGGACAGACCTGGGGTACGTAGATTGCAGTGGTACTATTCAATCGCCGGTAAATATTTTAAGTATGGAGACTATTAAGGCAGATTTGCCAAATGTTAGTATCTCTTATTCACCTTTTCCGATTAAGATTATAGATAATGGACATACACTACAGGTAAATAATAATGGGGTAAATAAAATCTCGTACAACGGTCATGATTATGAGTTTAAACAATTCCATTTTCATGCACATAGCGAGCATCAGTTGGATGGTAAATCCAGCGAAATGGAACTCCATCTGGTTCATCAGGATCCCAATTCCAAGGCTTTGCTGGTATTAGGCTTTTTTATAGAGCCGGGCTCTGCAAATGACTTATTTGACAAGGTTTTGAAAAATTGGCCTAAAGAAAAGGAAGTAGAACAAACAGGTACCGATTCCATAGATTTAAACAGCATAATTCCAAAGGATAAAAAATACTTTACATATACCGGTTCACTTACTACGCCGCCATGTTCTCAAGGTGTTAGTTTCATATTATTTAAACAACATTTAAATTTCTCTACCGAACAGATATCGGCTTTTACTGCAGTATACGACCACAATGCACGCCCGATTCAGCCGCTAAATAACAGGCTTGTTTTTGAAGATTTGAATTAAGTTTCTGTTAAACAGATTACTAATTCACCAGGAAAATTGAGTTCAGGTGAGATTTTATCGGTTAAAGCTTAATGTCTGACATCTGTCTCCCGTATAGCATACCTGAAATTATCTGACCAGCCGGTTTTTAGTGGAAGTATTTGTCTGCTCCTACCTCATTCCGGCTTTTTCTAAAACTTTCATAGAGCCAAAATTATTAACCGCACAACCGGCTTCAATTCTATGTAAATGAAGTTTATCAAAAGCAAATTGTATTACAGCTTTTAATGTTTCAGTAGCATAGCCCTGACTCCAATATTTTGGATGGATTTTATACCAAATTTCGGCTCTTTTATGCTTTATGCCGCCAAGTTTCAAACCGAATAACCCAATGAACACTTCATCTGGTTTTTCTAGAATGGCAAATGTATAGTTAGTAAATTTCTTCGCATTATGCTCACTCAACTATCCTTCGACTATTTCAGCTGTTTCCTACTTATTTGCCGGTATTCCCAAAGTATTTAATTTGTCTATTTCCGGTTTTGAATGCAAATCATGAATAGCCTCCAGGTCAGACACGCTAACCAACCTCAATAATGTTCGTTCTGTCTCTATTTTTGGATCTTTCATTACATTCAGATTTTATCCGGATTATTCCTGTAATCTAGCTTATTTCGATTAGTTATTACCCCATTAATGGTTATTAAAATGAAATAAGATATTAGTTAAATATACTATTTTTTAACAATAATACCCAAACTAAGCCTTTCTGATTTTTGTTTACTAATATTGTATCAGAACAGGAAATATGGAATTCAGACTTACATCGGAGTATAAACCAACGGGAGATCAGCCTCAGGCTATAGAAAAATTAATTTCCGGACTTAATGAAGGAGAGCAAGATCAGGTACTGCTTGGAGTAACGGGTTCCGGGAAAACATTTACGGTGGCCAATGTAATTGACAGTGTGAAAAGGCCTACACTTATTTTGAGCCACAACAAAACACTGGCTGCACAACTTTATGGCGAATTCAAGCAGTTTTTTCCGGACAATGCCGTAGAATATTTTATATCCTATTACGATTATTACCAACCCGAGGCCTTTATAGCAAGTACCAATACGTATATTGAAAAAGACTTGCAGATTAATCAGGAAATAGATAAACTCAGGTTGCATACGGTGTCCTCACTCATGAGTGGTCGCAGAGATATTATAGTTGTGGCTTCTGTTTCATGTATTTATGGTGCTGGAAATCCAAATGAATTTAAAAAGTCGGTAATTAAAGTTAAAACCGGTGATGTGGTAAGCCGCAATCAATTTTTACATCGGCTGGTAGAAATTTTATATTCCCGTACTACGGCCGAGTTCGGTAGGGGGACTTTCCGGGTCAAAGGCGATACGGTTGATATTTACCCCGGTTATGCCGATTATGCCTACCGAATTTTATTTTGGGGCGATGAGATAGAAAGCATTCAAAGAATTGATCCGAATAGTGGCCTTAGAATAGATGATCTGGTTGAAATAATCATATACCCGGCAAATTTATTTGTAACCGGAAAAGATGTCATGCATGCCTCCATTAAAGAGATTCAGGATGATTTAGTTAAACAAATTAAGTATTTCGAAAACGATGGACATCCGATAGAAGCGGAACGAATTCAGGAACGGACGGAGTTTGACCTGGAAATGATGCGGGAATTGGGTTATTGCAGTGGCATTGAAAACTATTCCCGGTATTTCGATCGGCGTGAACCTGGCCAGCGTCCTTTCTGCCTAATGGATTATTTTCCGGAAGATTACCTCTTGGTGGTGGACGAAAGTCATGCTACCATGCCGCAGATAAGGGCCATGTACGGCGGTGACCGTTCGCGTAAAACTGCACTTGTAGAATACGGATTTCGTTTGCCATCGGCCATGGACAATAGACCACTGAAATTCGAAGAGTTTGAACAATTGGCCGGTCCGACAATCTATGTAAGTGCTACTCCGGCAGATTACGAAATTAATAAATCAGAAGGGGTAATTGTAGAACAAATTATTCGCCCTACAGGTCTGCTCGATCCGGAAATAGAAGTACGACCTAGTTTGAATCAGATTGATGATTTACTGGAAGAAATAGATGATCGAATCAAAAAAAGTGAACGTGTTTTGGTGACCACACTCACCAAACGCATGGCAGAAGAAATGAGCAAATACCTCGATAGGGTAGGAATCAAATGCCGCTACATTCACTCCGAAGTCAAAACACTGGATCGTGTTGAAATTCTAAGAGAATTGCGTTTAGGGGTTTTCGATGTTTTAGTAGGTGTTAATTTATTACGGGAAGGACTTGATTTACCAGAAGTGAGTTTGGTCGCCATTATGGATGCCGATAAAGAAGGCTTTTTAAGAGATATACGATCACTCATTCAAACGATAGGACGTGCGGCCCGAAACTCGAATGGAAAGGTAATTATGTATGCTGATCGCATGACTGGTAGCATGCAATTTGCAATAGATGAAACAAACCGCAGAAGAGCTATACAGATAGCGTACAATACCGAGCACGGTATAACACCAACTACTATTTTCAAAAGTAAAGAGGCCATATTGGAGCAAACATCTGTGGCAGATTCGAAACAAATACCAAAAGCCTATTATGTGGAACCAACTGAATACAACATTGCCGCAGATCCGGTAACGGCCTATTTAGATAAATCGGGTATAGAAAAGCTAATCACCGAAACCAAACGTAAAATGGAAGCAGCAGCGAAAGATATGGACTTCCTGCAAGCTGCCAGATTGCGTGACGAAATGCTGCAATTGCAGGATCGAATAAAGGTTTAAGAACTGGTCTCTTTATTTATTAAAATCTATAAATTGATGTGGAGAATTGACCACAAATTTAATTTTCATAAAGAAATGGGCAATAATATCCACACTTTTTTGAATTTTCCACAAAATAAGATAGGGAACGCTAATTTAAATTACCTGGAATATTAACCAACCAATATTTTATGAATAAGCTTAGATTATTAGCCTTATCCCTGCTGTTTATATTTCTCACACAATTTGAAACCAATGCCCAATACAAATTTGCAGTAGGTGCCCGTTTTGACGGTGGACCTGGAATAACCATGAAATTCAAAAACGGCTCAAAACTTGGAGCCGAAGCCCTGATTCATGGATATGGAAATGGTATAAAAGGTACCCTTTTGGCAGAATGGCACGAGCCAGCCTTTAACTCCAACAAATTTCAATTTTACTATGGTTTTGGTGGCCACATGGGGGCTACTCCCGGCTATTATTACCGTAAAAGGGAATTTGCGGGACCTTATTTTCAGGTTGGTGCCGATGGTATTTTGGGTCTCGAGCATACCTTTTCGGAGATTCCTTTAAATCTATCGGTGGATTGGAAACCGGAGTTTAATTTTATAAACTACACTGGCCTTTATTTAGGAAATATTGGCCTATCGGCACGATTTGCTATAAAATAAAATACCATAAATTTTATCAACTTTACTTGAAAGACCTTATTATAGCTTGCAAAGAAAATTAATAATAAATCCTGCTGTTTATTCAGCAGGATTTTATCTTTTAAACTATACTAATTCTAAGATTTAAATCAGGGAAATTCCATTCAGATCAGTAGTCAGGTATTCCGTCATGACATCCAACCAAGGTCTCATTTTAATGAAAATATTGGCTGCAAGAATTGGGAAATCAGGATGAAGAACCTGAGAATCTTCAAAATAGTAATATAGCAAAAACTGTTTGTTCCTGATAAAGTCAACATTCGGATCTTCCTTTTCAAATCCTTTGGGTGCATTTACCAATTGTTGCCCACGAACTTTACCAAATAATTTCACGAATTCCGGATTTTCAATTACCGTTTTATAATGTTCCGGATCGGCTACAATATGCTCCCGGATCATTTTTAAATCATCCGGATTTGGATTCCAGAAACCTGCAACTACATGCGTATTGCCGGGCTCTATGTGGTAATAGTACCCACCTCGCCGATCGGCACCCGATCTTCTGAATCGCCCGCCCATATAATTGCTATATGGCGTTTTATCCTTACTGAATCTCAGATCACGGTAAATACGATATAGGCTTTTTTTGCCACTTGGCGTTTCAATAAGGTCGGTTTTACTAAGATGCCCAAGTACAGAATCCGCTAATACATGCATTTCTGCAAGCATGCCCTCGTATTTTAGGCGATTAGCCTGAAACCATTCCTTATTATTGTTTTCTCCTAATTGCTTCAGGAAATTAAAAGTCCTATTCATGCATGGGCTTTAAAATTTCCGGAAATTTTTCCTGAAAACGCTTTAATCGGGGAATGGAAACGTATTTCACATACTGCTCATCGGGATGTAGCTTTTCGTAATTCTGGTGATAGGCTTCCGCATTATAGAATTTTTCAAATGGCAATATTTCTGTAACTACCGGTTTGTCATACATGCCCGATTCTGCTACTTCTTTCTTGGCCGCTTCGGCAATCGCTTTTTCCTGCTCATTCGAATAGAAAATAATGGAGCGGTATTGGTTTCCGAAATCCGGTTTTTGTCCAACGGTTGTTGGGTCCTGTGAACCGTAAAATACTTTTACCAAGGTTTGAAAATCAACTAATTTCGGGTCGTAATATACAGCTACTGCTTCGGCATGCCCTGTCATTCCTGAGCCCACTTCGTAGTAGGTTGGATTGGTGGATTTTCCCCCGGCATAGCCCGAAATTACCTCTTTCACTCCGTTTACACTCTCGTAAATAGCTTCAACACACCAAAAACAACCTGATGCAAAATAAGCTTTTGAAAGACCATCCAACTCCTGTGTATTAGTGGGTACATAAGGCTTGTTTTTGTTTTTTTGAGCTTGCGAACAAGAGCTTAAAAAAAGAATTAAGGCAAATACGGTTAAAATGCCTGCTAAGGACTTTTTCATTTTATTTAAATTTTTATGGTACATTTTGATACGTATTTTCAAACCTTAAATAGGCTTGGTTTTGAATTATATCAGATATACGAAGTATAGCCCAGTGTAGTTCTGTAAAAGTAGTATAAAGTGGGGAAACACCCAATCGGATATAATGCGGAGGCCTGAAATCGGGAATAACCTTTACTTTATCAGCATCAGCCTGCTTCATGGCCAGGCAAATCCGGTAGGCTTCCGGGTGGCTTATACTTACGTGTGAGCCCCGGTTTTCTTCTTTATCTGGTATTTCAACTTTTACACCTAACGGACCTAAATACTTCTCCGTTAATTCGATTAAAAAAGCGATCTGTCTTTTGCTTTTATTCCGGATGTTTTTAATTCCGGCTTCTATAATGATATCGATGGCGGGTTCAATGCCAGCCATTGAAAGTATAGATGGCGTACCACTCGCAAACTTACCGGCATCTGTCGCGGCTTCGTATTGATCAGAAAACCGGAAAGGATTCGCATGGCCAAACCAACCCGCTATCGGGTTTTTCAGTTCGGGTAATATGGACTTGTCCACATATAAAAAAGCAGGTGAGCCCGGCCCTCCATTCAGAAATTTATAGGTGCAACCTACAGCAGCCCGAGTTTTTGATTTCTTAAAATCAATGTCAATTACTCCTGTGGCGTGACTCAAGTCCCAAATTATCAGGCTATTATTATCCTCGGCATGCCTGTTTAAATCTTGCAGGTCATATAAACAGGCACTTTTGTAACTCACTAAACTTAAGCACCAGATACCTGGATTCTTATTAATTGCCGATTTCAACAGTTCTATTTCAGCGTTAAGCTCAGTAGCGTATTTAAGTACATGTAGTTTTTTGCCCAAAAGACTGGAACCGATTTGATCTAAAATATACAGATCCGAAGGGAAATTCAGGGAATCGGAATTAATCGATTTATACTTGCCGGTTTGAATAAATGCGTACGCCAGTTTGTATAAATTAACGGAGGTAGAATCTCCTACATGTATCTCACTTGGGTCAGCATTCAGTAAAATGCCTAATTTCGATTTAATCCTTTTTGGAATGTTAAGCCAATGTTCATTCCAGCCTTCAATCAGCTTTTCCGCCCATTGGTTTTCTGCAATCTCTTTTAATAGTTCCAGGCTTTTTTTAGGTGGCTTGCCCAAAGAGTTTCCATCCAGATATATCTCATTTTCATTATTATGAAAATAGCTTTTGAATTTTGCTAAAATATCAGCCTCGTCGAGCTTTTTTGCTTCCGTAAAATCCATTATAAGTTAATAAAATTGGATAAAATCAAATCTACCCATTCTTTATACATTTTTCCGCTTGGGTGCAATCCATCGTTGGCAATTAATGCCGGATCAGATTTTGCATTTCTGGAAATGGGAGTAATATCGTAAAATTTCACCTTAAGTTTTTCACTTTCTTCTTTTGCAATGGCATTGTAAGCATCAATTTCCTGAGCGATTTGGTCCCGGTCTCTGCCTTCGGCAAAAGGTGTTACCCCCCAATCGGGTATGGAAACCACAAATACGTGCTCCGGTTTATTCCCGGCGAAAGCTATTGCCCTTTTAAGTAAACCCAGGAATTCGTTTCTGAAATTTTCGGCTGTTCTTCCTCTATACTGGTTATTTACCCCAATTAACAAAGAAACCATATCGTAGTTTTCAGTAATAGCGGCCTTGTCAATTCCGGTATTTAATTCATCGGTTGTCCAGCCGGTACGGGCGATTATTTTTGGAGCCGAAAAATGGTTGCCCGAGAAATTCAGTTGATTAACCAATTGCAAGGGCCATCTTTCCGATTCGGGTACACTTTCGCCAATGGTATAACTATCGCCCAGAGCCAGGTATGTCTTTACTTTTGCTTCGCCCTGCATTTTGTTGTCACCTGAGTTTTGAGAAGGAATGGTTCCTTTTTTGCAAGAAATAGATGTGAGTAGAAAAATTAAAAGACCAAGAATGATTCGCATAGTTTTATCTGAAATAAATAATTCAAAAGCTGATTTTAACCCATTTTGATAAAAAATAAAGATTCAAATCTTAGATTAACTAACGCTTGCGGGTTTGAAATGGTTTTAAAAGAAAAGCCTGTAAACAAAAAAAGACACATGCAATTCGCTTCATGTGTCTTTTTTATTGGGACTGAATAATTCAAATAACTTCTGCAGCCAATTTAATAGCATTTTCCAAGCCACTTACATCACTACCACCGGCTGTTGCAAAATGGGGCTGCCCTCCACCACCGCCTCTCATGGCTTTAGCCGCTTCTTTCACGATATTACCTGCATGTAAGTTTTTGGCTTTCATCAGGTTTTCATCAATCATAACCGCCACTTGTGGTTTATCATTAATTACAGCTCCTAATACAATATAGGCATTTTGCATTTTGGCTTTTAAATCGTAGCATAATTGCTTAAGTGCCTCTGCTGAAGGTACTTCTACTTTTTTGGCCAATACCTGTATGCCGTCTTTAATAGTTATTTCTTTAAGTATTTCCAGTTTCAATCCCTGGAGTTTTTCATTTTCCAGTGATTCCAGCTTTTTCTGCAAAGCATTCTTTTCCTCGATCAGGGTTTTTACTGATTTTACCAGGTCTTGCTGGCCTTTTAATAAGTCTTTAAGCTCATTTAAAAGGGCCTCTTGCTCCCTTAGTATTTCAAATGCTTTTGTGCCGGTTACTGCTTCCACGCGACGAACTCCTGCCGAAACCGAGCCTTCCGAAGTAAATTTAAACAAACCGATTTCGCCGGTAGCCCCTACATGTGAACCACCACAAAGCTCAACAGAGAAGCGGGGATCGAAAGTAATCACACGTACAAAATCCCCGTATTTTTCACCAAAAGTGGCCGTAGCCCCCAGGTTCATGGCTTCTGCTATCGGCACATTTCTTTTTTCATCCAAAACTACATTTTCCCTGATTTTGGCATTAACAATGTCCTCTACTTTGCGTAATTCTTCATCCGTAACTTTAGAAAAATGGGAAAAGTCAAATCGCGTAATGCCTTCGTTTTGATACGAACCACGCTGAATGATATGATCTCCTAATACTTTTCTCAATCCGGCTAGCATCAGGTGCGTGGCGGAGTGATTTTTACGGATATCCTGGTTGCGATTGGTATCTATTTTTGCTTCAATCACCACATTTTGAAGGTCTTCAAAAGAAAGATCATCCAAAGGTGTTTTCGAAGCTATATGAACAAAAAGGTCGTTTTCTTTTTGGGTATCCTGAATTTGAATCCGGTATTTCTGGCCTTTTATTTCAAAACTCAATGTTCCTGAATCGCCCACCTGGCCTCCCATTTCGGCGTAGAAAGGTGTTTTGTCCAGCACGATATGGTATTCTTCGCCTTTTTTGGTTTTTACTTTCCGGTATTTCACCAATTGGGCAGTTGCCTCTGCATAATCATAACCCAGAAATTCCACACCATCAGATTCGTTTATATCCACCCAGTCGGCAGCTTCTTTGGTTGCATCTTTTCGGCTGCGTTCTTTTTGCAGTTGCAATTCCTTTTTAAAACCCTCTTCGTCAATACTAAATCCTTTTTCACGGGCTATGAGGGCTGTTAAATCAACAGGGAAACCGTATGTGTCCGATAGTTCAAAAACTATTTTGCCATCTATTACCTGATTTCCTTTTTGCGTTTCAAAAATATGATCAAGTCTTTTCAGACCTGTTTCGAGCGTTCTTAGGAATGTTCTTTCTTCTTCTTCAATTACGCGGGTGACAAATTCCTCCTGGGTTTTTAATTCGGGGAAAACGTCTTTAAACTGATTTGCCAGAACCGGCACCAGTTTACACATAAAAGGCTCACTGAAATTCAAATAGGAATAACCGTAGCGAATGGCTCTTCTTAAAATCCGGCGAATTACATAGCCTGCTTTGGCATTTGATGGCAGCTGACCATCGGCAATTGCAAAGGATACAGCCCGCAAGTGATCAGCAATAACCCGCATGGCCACATCTCCATAATTCTCTGAAGTGAGAGTCCCATTCGCCCCGTATTTCAAGCCGCTCATTTCTTCCAATACCTGAATGGTATTCTGGAAAATATCGGTATCGTAATTGGATTGTTTTCCCTGAATAGCCATACAAAGCCGCTCAAAGCCCATTCCGGTGTCCACGTGCTTGGCTGGTAAAGGAAGCAAGCTTCCATCGGCTTTACGCTCAAACTGCATAAATACATTATTCCAGATTTCGATAACCTGCGGATGGTCGGCATTTACCAGCTCTTTTCCTGATTTTTTCGCCACATCGTCAGCATCGCGTAAATCAATGTGTATTTCCGAACAAGGACCGCAAGGGCCGGTATCGCCCATTTCCCAGAAATTATCTTTCTTATTACCCATGATGATGCGTTCGTCACCACCTAATATTTCTTTCCAGAGATCAAAAGCTTCCTGATCAAAAGGCACGCCGTCTTTCTCGTCTCCCTCAAAAACAGAAACATATATCCGTTCTTTTGGTAGATTATAAACGCCTGTTAAAAGTTCCCACGACCAGTTCAATGCCTCTTTTTTGAAATAATCGCCAAATGACCAGTTACCCAACATTTCGAACATGGTATGGTGATAGGTGTCAAAACCCACTTCTTCCAGGTCGTTGTGTTTACCGCTCACGCGTAGGCATTTTTGTGTATCTGCAATTCTTTTGGATGGTGGTGTACCATTTCCCAGAAAGAAATCTTTGAATTGTGCCATGCCGGAGTTGTTGAACATCAGCGTGGGGTCGTTTTTGGCAACCAAAGGTGCAGAAGGCACAATCAAATGTTCTTTCGATTTGAAAAAATCCAAAAAGGCTTTGCGAATTTCGTGAGAGGTCATTAGTGAACTGTATTAATATTTTTAGCCGCCTTTTTTTGTTTCGGGCGAAATCGACCGCAAAATTAGGATTATTAGAAGGGAAAAGGAAGTTATCAGGGATAGTAATTTGTATTTTTTCAAAAAACTATTCGAATTTATTCGCTCATTTTTTATTTACTTTGAGTTTTCTGTTCTGAAAAACTCATGGAAAAACTTTTTTACAGTATATCGGAAGTGGTGGAATTGCTCGAATTGCCGGATTCGACTATTCGTTATTATGAAAAACGTTTTGGTCTTAAAATCCAGATTCAGGGTCGGAATAAGGCCTTTACGGCGGAAGATATTGCCAAATTGCGGGAAATAAAAGAGCTTCGGGATGTGGAAAAGTTTACGATCAACGGAGCGAATAAGCAATTAAAAACGGGCAAATCCGGTAAACAGAAAAAAGCGGAAATAATTGATAAACTAAAAGGCATACGGGAAATACTTACCCGAATTAAAGGCGATTGAAAATCCATGCACGAGGATCTGAAATACATGTTGGCTTTGAAAGAGGTGGAAGGCATAGGAGGCGTTTTATTTCGCCAGCTTTTGGCTTATTTTGGTTCCGCTCAGGCCGTTTTGAATTCGAATGAGGGAAAATTATTGAAGATTCCCGGTATCGGAAAGGGTGCTGTTGGGCAACTTAAAAAAGCTGTTGAAAATGTACCTGCAGCTGAAAAGTTAATTTTAGATTCTCAGAAAAAAGGCATACAAATCATTACTTTTTTGGATCCGGCTTACCCCAAAAGATTTAAGTCTTTATACGATGCTCCTCCCATATTGTTTTTCAAAGGAAGTACAGACCTGAACCTCCCTCGCACGGTCGGGATAGTAGGAACCCGAAAAGCCACAGAATACGGAAAAGCCTTAACCGAAAAAATAGTTGCCGAACTAAAACCCTATGGAGCTTCAATAATAAGTGGCCTGGCTTATGGAATAGACGTAGCCGCTCATAAAGCAGCTATTAAGTACGAATTACCAACTGTAGCCGTAATGGCAGGTGGTTTAGATATGGTTTATCCGGCCGCTCACCGGAAATACATAACGGATATAAATTTAAATGGAGGTATTCTTTCAGAAAATAAGAATGACGTAGTGCCGGTGGCTCCGCAATTTATTGCACGAAATCGCATAATTGCTGGCTTAAGCGATGTGATTATCATAGTCGAATCTGCTAAAAGGGGTGGGGGACTGGTTACTGCGGAATATGGTAATAACTACCACAGAGAGGTATTCGCTGTTCCGGGTGGTATCAATCAGCCTTTTTCAGAAGGCCCAAATAACCTGATCCGGCTAAATAAAGCACAGATTTTTACCAGTGTAGAGTATTTGGTGGAAACTATGAATTGGGAAGCCGGTACCGAAACTGCAAAAGCAATTGAATTGGAAGAATTGGATTATTCCACTTTTACCGATGAAGAGACCAGAGTTATGAGTTTATTAAAGGAAAAAGGAGATTACCACATCGATGAAATAAGTTTTGAAACAAATATCCCATTAAACCGTCTGGCCTCATTACTGTTAAATCTGGAGTTTATGGATTTGGTGAAGGCTTTGCCCGGCAAAAAATTTAAATTGAAATAAAAAAGGCGGTTAAAAACCGCCCTTATATAGTCCTTATTTCAAATCCCGCATCATTAGCTTCTTGGATTCATATACCTCGGTCATTACTTTGAGCCTTTGTTTTGCCTCAAATAGTTTGTGTGTAAGGTCCTCAAATTCGGCTTCTTTCTTTTCCAGTTTTGAAGAATTCTTACTTTTTTCTTTTTGACTTTTTACAATTTCTTTCTCTTTAGATTCTAACTTTTTTAGATACTCGGCCTTTTCTGTCTCCGTCATTCCATCCGTGTTCTCTTTTTGGAGTGATTCCTGGTAAATATTATCTTTTTCTTTGATGATCTGAGTAAGCTTTTCCGGTGTGGCATCCAGTTTTTTACCTAATTTCTCTTGTGCTTTTAAGTTGGCCTCTAGTGATTTTTCAACCTTATTCATGTTCTTTTTGGCGGCCTCAAATTCATCCTCTGTACTTTTGAAATCGGCTTCGGCTAATCTGATTTCTTCGTTGTGTACGGCTTTATCATAAAAATCAAGCAAAAAATTAGCCATTTCTTTCTGATTCACGGCCGCTTTATCTACTCCCGCACCTCCTGCAGTTAATAAAATAACTGAAACCTTGGTATAGGTTTTTTCTTCTTTCACAAATGAAACCATGTGGTCCATATCTCGGCTTATGAATTGATCATAAAATCGATCGATACTGAACTGGTTTTCGCCGGTTACACTTACTTTCCCTTTGGCGTCGAGGTAGTTTTTCCAATCTTCCTGAATGTATTTGGCGTCGGCTTTTAGTAAAATATAATACGAATCCTGAAGCTCATTGTTGTAAATATCCGGGCTGCGGAATACCTGCTGAGAAAATGCAGAAGTACTGATTATTAAGGTTATAAATAATGATTTTAGGTTTTTCATTGTATTTTCTTTTAAATTCGGGTGCAATTTATAACTATCTTTTTGTTTGCACTATTTTGACTGAAAATTAAGAATTGGTCACTCCCTTCTTTAATTCCAAAAGACTTTCTTATCTCCTCAGGTTTTAT
>JAHEBN010000204.1:0-4445 GCA_024645245.1 Jiulongibacter sp.
TCGACCATTTCAATAGATCATCTGATACAGCCATGCCAATGCTTTCATAATTGGCGGTGTCTCCTTTGGCATTGTAATACATCACAAATGGATGTCCGGTGTGCCTTTTATCGTCGCGTATCACCGAACTTTTGTAAATGGTTTTGTTTTCAAACCAACGAACATCTTTATCTTCGGGCGACAAAAGCGGGGACAAGTTTGTATTCCATTCCTGAGTATTGGTCAAAGAGGAAGAATTTGCCAACCCGATTTTCAAGGTACCTGATTCGTATCCTGTAGAATTTCCGCCGAGGTAGGTCATCCAATAGTTTTCCTTGTATTTCTCTACTGAATAATCACCAGCCCAATCGATATTAACCAGCGACATGTAGCCTGCTTTTTGATTGGCATCCCAGGTGTTTTCTGTAAATGATAATATTTTTCCTTTTGTATTCCATTGCAACAAATCCTGACTTTCTGCCAGCCAGGTTTCATATCCCTGTCCATCAAATACTATATAAGTCATATACCAGGTTTCATTCTCCCGAAAAATGGTAGGAGAATCAATCATTTTGGTGGAATCGGGATGTTGTAAAACTATGCCGTATTTGAAGGGTGTTTTAATTTCCTGATAGGTATTTTCCATTTTTTTTTGAGCGACCACATTCTTACGCACCGTATTTATTTGACTAGTTGCATTTATAGAAATCAGTACTACAATTAATCCTGTCAAATGGGCTATTTTAATCATGGGAATGGTATATTATTAGGCGTATTAAAAAATAAGCTGGAATGTATACAAGCTCTGAAATTATTTTCAAAATTGCTAATAAGCTAAATTCCTATTCATTAAATCTTAACATATAGCTTTTAAGCTTACAGAATAATGCCGCTGTTTGTCAATACATTTATCGTTTAAGCATACATAGTGAATAACGAATGCTTCCATTGTACATTCAAAGTTCAATTAAACGATAATGAATAGGCTAAATCGATTTATCGAAATTACAAAGTTACAATAAAACAATTGCTGGTAAAAAAAACTTAAAAATGGATGGGAATAGGCCGCCAGCATTTATTGAACGGCATAATTTTAAAATGCTTCTATCATATTAAATCTACGCTAAGATTAATATGGCAAACGGCTAAATAGTTTAAATTATAACTGGTTGAGGAATAATACGGGAAGAGCAGGTTTTTATGCTATGATTCTGGGTTAACACGAAAATAAAAACGCATAAAATGTAAATAAGAATTAACTGAATTATAAAAAGCGACGCGGAATTATTTTTATCTATTCCGGTAATAAAAGCCTTATCCCAGCTATTTTTCAGCCAAATTAGATAAAAAACTTTCCATATTTGTCATTCTTTTCTTTAAGGCTTCGATTTCTTGAAATTGATCATGAACGGTTTTATTTAGATTCTCAATTATTCCTTGCTGTTCTTGCATTCCTTTAGTCAAAATAGGAATCAAACCGATATAGTTTACGCCCAAATATTCGATTTTAGTATTTGAATTTTTGTCTTCGCCAATATTTGAAAATAGCTGTTCAGAAACCAAGGCAGGGAATACTTTTTGCATTTCTTGAGCTATAAAGCCTGCCTGTTCTGTTTTCGGTAAATTCATTTCTGGAAATTCCTTACTTTTCATGGTATAAGAACTGGGTTTCAACAACATGATATTGCTAATTACGCTTGAGATGTCATTAATATTACTCTTAAATTTTTGATCAGAGAGATAATAGATTGTTCCTGTATGTCCGATATCGCCAGCGGCATATAAAGCATAGTTTGTCGCATCAGTGCCACCTGCAATTCCGTAAACCCCATAATTTGTAATACCTACACCATCAGTAATTGCATTACCGTAAACCCCATAGTTTGTATTACTTCCATCACTGGCATGGCCGCTAACCCCATAATTTGTGGCACCACCATTTGCCTGGCTTCTCGCTCCATAATTTGTGGTTCCTCCAAATGCATAACCATTTAATCCATAATTAGTAGTCGCCGTACCACTTGCAAAGCCATCTACACCATAATTATAAGTACCACTATTTGCCACGCCACTTACGCCATAATTTGCACTCAAATTTGCAGCGTTAGCTTCACCTCTAACTCCTTGAGTACCCTGACCAAAAACTCCGATAGCACCACCTTCACCCCAAACTCCGAAGCCGCTTCCAGGATCGACTGTATTCCGTCCAAATACTCCAGCTACATTGCTATTTGTTCCTAATGCATAATTTTTTATGCCACTCAAACCATTGCCCTGTGTCCTGGAATCCAGAACTACGGTCCGCCCATTTATATTTAGCACCTTAGTATCAAACTCCCCGTATATCAAAGAACTATCGGAATCTGCATCCTGATTATGGATGAATAATTTGTTATCTCCTGTAGCAGTTTTCCCTGCGTTATAACCTATGAAAATATTGCTGCTTCCTACGGTCGTTTTCCCGGCTTCATGGCCGATGGCCACATTGCTACTATTCTCGCTATTTTCGAGTGCACTATGCCCAATAGCAATATTGGATCCACCACTAACATTCTTCAATAGAGCAAAAGACCCAACACCAATATTGAAATAACCTCCTACTATTGAAGACAGGGCGTCTTTCCCTACTCCAGTATTATAGCTGCCTGAGGAATAACTTGACAAGGCATTATGCCCAACAATGGTATTATTTGTTCCTGTATTATTTGCAGGTAAAACGCTTCCGTACATCGCCCTATAGCCAAATGCTGAATTTCCTGTTGTCCCTGCTGACGAACTGTTGTCCGCGTTTCGCATTGCATCCCTTCCAATTGCAGTGCTTTCACTTTTGCCAACATTACTTGATAACGCACCTTGTCCTAATGCCGTATTGCTATTTCCAGTTGTGTTTAAACCAAGAGCACCAGCTCCAACTGAGGTATTTCTAAATCCACTTGTGTTGCTTTGCATTGAACCAGATCCAAAAGCGGCATTGTTGTACCCCTCTGTATTCTCGCTCATCGAAAGATCTCCCACTGCGGTATTATGAATACCAGTATTAAGAGATGGGTTTGCCCCCCCCATTAAAGACTTATATCCAATGGCTGTATTGAAAGTTTCATGACCATTGCTGGTGCTGTCTGCATTTTGCATGGCCCAATGACCTATAGCCATTGATCTGGAATTAGCCTGATTAAAAATAATAGAGTTTGTTCCGATTGCCAGATTATCACTTCCTGTTTTATTTAATCCTAATGCTCCATAATATATTGGTTCTCCATCATAATCAATATTATGCCCAGCTCCTATTCCTAAATTACCACTGCCTGAGGTGTTATTTCTTAAGGATTCATTGCCAATGGCCAGATTGGATGAACCAGTTTTATTATCAAATAAAGTATTGAAACCTAGAGCAGTATTATTTGAACCAATTGAATTATTAAGTAATGCCTGAGTTCCAATTCCAGTATTAAAATTCCCTTCTGTATTTAGTAATAGAGAACTTCTTCCTACGGCAGTATTAAATGATCCAGTTGAATTGCTTGGTAATGCATAGTTGCCAATACCCGTGTTAAAATATCCGTCATGACCCCAGATGTGCATAATACTTTGACCTGACGAATTCCCCAAAAAAAGATTATCTGAACTGCCCAAATTGGGCAAATGTATCATTAAATCACCTAAAGAGTTTCTTTTGAAAACTAGCATTGTTGTTCCACTTAGGGTTAAATGAGTCTGGTCCGATCCTCCGGGAACAAAGGTCCATCCTCCAGAATTTGTAGGCAAGGTAGAAACGTCTCTTATGGCCAAAGTACCGTCTGCCAAACGCACTACCACACTATCTGCCGTATTAATCTTATCGGTAACGTTAACTTTTATTTTACCAGTTATAAAAAGACTATCGCCTTTAATGCCACCTTTTACGTCTAGTTTTTGCAAAGGTGAATTTGTGCCAATTCCTACACGTTTGTCTGTGCTCAGGGTATCGGTATCTAGTTCAAAAGAGGGCTTATAGGGGCTGAGGTCTACCTGATTTGCGTTACCACTAATAGAAAGTACATCATTGGCTATGCTCAGTGACTGTAATTCATTGGTGGAATCAGCATCTGGTAAAGACGACACAACACGTATTGCCAAAGTGCCGTCTGGTAGAAGAACAACCAGGCTGTCTGCTGACTTGTATTTATCCATGCTTTTGATTTTGACCTTACCAGTGATATCCAAGTCTTGTGCAAATATGGAACTAATTGTACCGATCAGTAAAATGATAAGTAAGGATTTCTGAATAGCATAACTAATAACTTTCATAGGGCCAAGTAATTAAAATTATATATAACAAATTGCAGAAAATACTACAGGTAAGAGTCGGTTGAAGTGCCAAATTATCTAGCGTAGAACAATTAATAAAAAGCTCTTATCAGCCTTAAAGAAATTTATGATGAAAAAAAGTAATTTGAGAATGCTGATTTATTGATTTACTATTTAAC
>JAHEBN010000204.1:4455-6410 GCA_024645245.1 Jiulongibacter sp.
TTTAGGATGGATGAAAATTAGGTTGAAAGTTTAAAGTAATCAAAAGTGTATTTCAAAAATACCAGTTAAATTAAATTCCAAGTTAAGCATCCTTGATCATTATTTTTAACCGGGATGATATGTTTTGATAAATACAATTTTACTAACTGCTACTTGCAGGTAAGAAAATTTTAAAATGGATTGGAATATGCCGCCCGCCATTTAATCTTTCGAATTTTATGAAAAAGCTTCAGAGAAAAGCAAGCTACAGATAGATTGATCTAAAGGCTACTAAGTTTATCTGGTAACTCATTGAGAAATGTTATATGCATTTCAGGGTATTACCGCACTAATTCTGGTTTAAAGCGAAATTGAAATCGGCTAAAATGCAAATAGGAATTATTCAGATTTTAAAATATAATATGGAGATTACTATTGATTTTTCAGGAATGCTATTTGGTTCTTTTAACTATATTGTAAATAAAACATAAAGCATTTTTTTTATATTTCGTGCTTTCCGTCTTAAACATTTATACCACCACTCACTTCAATGCGTTGCCCGTTAATCCATCGGGAGTCATCGGTGCAAAGAAAGGCTACCACCCCTCCAATATCTTCGGCATTACCGACTCTGCCTAAGGGTGACATGTTGCTTAAAATGCCTTTGAGTTGCGGATTATTGCGTATGGCTCCATTGTTAAAATCAGTTTCTATAGGTCCGGGTGCAATTACATTTGCCCGTATACCTTTAGAGCCCAGCTCCTTGGCGAAATATTTGGTCAGTGTTTCTATAGCCCCTTTCATAGATGCATATACCGAATAACCGGGATTGGCAAACCGGGTGGTACCGCTCGAAATATTGATTATTCCACCACCGTCATTCATTACGGTCACCAGTTTTTGAGTCAGGAAAAACACGCCCTTGTAATGTACATTCATAAATTCATCAAATAATGCCTCGCTTACTTCTGCAAAAGGCACTGTTTTGCCCATTCCGGCATTATGCACCAGATAATCGAAACTTTGAGCACCAAATTCACTTTTAATGACGCTTTTAAAGCTGGCCACAAACATATCCAGTGAATTAAAATTATTCATGTCTAAATGCAAAACAGCAGCTCTTCCACCCGTTTTTTTTATTTCTTCCACCGTCTCGTGTGCCAGGTTTTCATTCGATTGATAAGTAAGTATTACATCCAATCCGCGGGCAGCAATTTTAAGTGCCATGTCTTTTCCCAATCCACGGCTTCCGCCAGTAACTAAAGCTATCTTTTTAGTCATTTTATTATTTTTAGCGTATTCTTAATTTTTCCCGTTTGCCGGTTTATTTATTAGGAACAGTCATTTTTAGATTTTAATTTATTTATTCAAAAAAATAAATACGCCTTTAGCTAAAAATGAGAAGAATGTCCTGTATCACAAAACCCGACAAGGAATTGCTATTCCTATGCCGGGTATTAGTTGAAAAGCGGTGTAATTACTAATTGATCGGGAAACTTAATCCCACATTCAAGCCGTAACTTTGATTAAACATCTTGTAATTCAAATCTTTCAAAACATCCACAATTCCTTGTCCGAAATAAAGTTCGGTATTTAACCACATGCGGTCGTTTAAATTGTAATTGAAGCCGAAGGCACCTTTCAGCCCCAAATCTGCTCCACTGAAATTCGGTTTGGTATAAAGGGAATTATCGTTTATTCCACCAGAGCCATCTACTAAAGCGGCCACATAGGGGCCAAACATTAATTTAGGTCGAAACGTATTCCCTCGATCGTTCAAATACCAAACGCCGTATAGGGGTAATTGAATATAATGAAGGTTTACCTGGCTATCGGTTCCTGCAAAAGAAGAGCCCATCTGGGAATAGAGGAGTTCGAGTCGGATACCACTACGTTCTTTTTTGGAATGATTGTAAAATAAACCCAGATTTACACCCGGTTTAAAAGTGTTTGTTCCCACAAAGTCAATTACCGTC
>JAHEBN010000205.1 GCA_024645245.1 Jiulongibacter sp.
AAAGCAATCATTTGCCACCATACGCCGGAATTCTGATCCTGGTAATTGACTAAAACAGGGGCCAGTTTTTGCAAATAGGAAATAAGTTTAGGCCTTTCGGGATGGTCTAAAGGGAAATAATCCAAAACTTCTACCAAAGCCATGGCATACCAACCTATAGCTCTTCCCCAAAAATGTGGAGAAAGACCAGTCTCCGGATCAGCCCATTTTTGTTCCTTACTTTCGTCGTATCCGTGGTAAACAAGTCCTGTTTTTCTGTCAACTGCGTATTTTTCGATCAATGTGAATTGCTTGGCAATGTGATCGAAATGCTCAGGATGATTAAATATTTTGCTGTATTCGGCCGAAAAAGGCTCAGCCATAAAAAGCCCATCCAGCCACATCTGATACGGGTATCTTTTTTTATGCCAGTAACCGCCTTCCTTAGTTTGTGGCTGTTCCTCTATCTGTTTCCATAAAATATCAGCTGCCTTCCGGAATTTTTCCTTATCGGGTAAAGATTGCTGGTATAGCATAAGTAACACTCTTCCGGTTGCAATATTATCCAGATTCAGGTCATCAAACTTGTAGGTTTTGATATTACCATCTTGATCCACAAACCTTTCCAGATCCTTGTGGATGTAATCGAAATATTTGGGATTTGCTGTTTGCCGCCACACTTTCTCCAATGCCTTTAAAAGGAGTCCTTGCTCATAATCCCAGGTAGATTTAATCCTTGGCTTTACCACAATAGAATCGGGGTACCAGCCCATGAAAGAGTCTGCCATTTGCTGCGACCAGGGCTTTTGAGCCGATGAGCTTATGAAATTAAAAAGCAGGGCTAAAAACAGAAAAGCGTATTTTTTCATTGGGTAGTTTTTTGTTTTCGGGTGAGCTTCCCGCTAAATTATTTTAAAAAGCAACAGCGTTCTTTTATGCTATTTTGGGTTTAGTTCAAAAATCTTCCCGGCGAGGGCTGAATACATCGATTAGGACACCCGATTCTAAGCATACGGCACCGTGCAGCACATCCGAGGGTACAAAGTACACATCTCCGCCCTTAAGCTCCATCCTGCGGTCTCCGATAGTGATTTCAAACTTACCCGAATCCACGTAGCTGGCTTGCGTATGCGGGTGGCTGTGTGATGCCCCGATTCCTCCTTTTTCAAATGCCACTTTTACGATCATCATTTTTTCGTCGTGAGCCATCACTTTTCGCTTGATACCTCCGCCCAGCTCAAGCCATTCCATATCCTCATCCCGCACCAGTGTTTTATCATTCATTTATTTTTCTATTTTAAAAAGTTTGAATAAGAAATTATCAATTGTATTTACAGTTGGAATAAACCATTGCTGCAAGAGCGGAAAAGTATGTGGAGCATCCCGGAATTCAACAAGCTCCGATCCGATTCCATTTTCTTTGTATTTCTCAATAAAATCATTTCTACCGGCATGCATTCGGGTATCGTATGAATTAATAAACAGAATGGGCGGATCGCCGGCACCCGCATGATTTAAAGCACTGGCCTCTTGCCATAAATCCGGATTCTGCGTTTTGCTGTACCCAAAATAATAAGTCGCTGCTGAAGTAGAGCGGCTGTCGTCTCCTTCGCCTGATTCGGGGTGAATATAGGCCAGAATACCGTCTACATCAACTATGGCGTGTACCCGATCGGAGATAGCCCCAAGGCCATCGTTGGTTTGAAAAAGCGGTGAATCGGGACTTGTGCCTGCCAAAGCCGCCATCTGCCCTCCGGCGGAATAGCCACCTATGGCGATTCTGTTGGTATCAATTTGAAATTCAGCGGCATGTGCCTTTACCCAGCGTATGGTGGTTTTAGTATCCTGCATGGCTGCCGGATAAAGGGCCTCTGTGGATAAACGGTATTCGGGTGTTATTACCACATAGCCTCGAAATGCCAGTTCTTTTGCCAATGGGTGATGCTGACTGCGGTCGCCACTTCTCCATCCACCGCCGTGTATAAAAATAAGAGCGGGGAGCTTGGATTCTGATTTAATTTTTGGAGAAAAAACATCCAGTTGCAATGTTCTTCCCGATCGATCTGCATAACTTATATTCAGATTTTGTTCTACTTCAATATTGGGATTTATCAGGGCCAACTTAGCATTCGAATGCTTGCCAATAGCCCATAGCACAGCTCTGGTATTAGAAAAGGAAGTGTCCTTTTTGTTCGTTATTCCGCTTAAGTTTTGGGAGAAAATAGTTGAACAATTGAGAAACAATACGAGCACTAAATAGCCTATTTTATTCATTCGTAGCAATGGCTTTTACAAGTGCTTCATTGCCCATTACCGCATTGGCCGGACGAGGAAACTTTTCATTAAAAACACTTAATTCTTCAAAACTTAATACGCTGTTCGGGGATTCATCTACCCTACCCTCTTTCATTAATTTCGCGATACTCAAACCCAGTTTTTTGGCAAGAAATTGATAAGCTGCCTCTCTTTTTGAAGGGCCGTAATCGTGTTTTTCATTAGCCAGGTGCACATTCTCAATTTGGTTTTCCGCCTTATAAAATCCATAAATTCGCTGCACAAAAGGGAATTCCAGTTCAGGTGTATTTTTTGTCCAATCACCCCCATCCGAAATCATAATCATGGGTTTTGGGGCAAAACAGGCCGCGATCTCTACATTGGTGGTGGCATGGTGGTTACTTTTGTGAACAGGCATACCGCTTTCGCACTGGCAGCCGCCGAAGAAATAACCGGAGATCATCACTACAGGTACAGAAACCGCGATGCGATCATCGAGGGCAGCGAGCATAAACGTTTGGGTTCCACCGCCTGATTCGCCTGTACATGCGATCCGGGAAACATCCACATCCGGCATTTGGGTAAGAAAATCAACTACACGTACGCTATTAATTAACTGAGATTTAAATACGTTTTCAATCTTATGATCGGCTTGTTTCATGTCGCCATGCCCCACCATGTCGTACGCAAATACTATGGCTCCCATTCGGGCGAGTGTGGCACATCGTTGCTGGGTATATTCTTTAAAACGTGGATCAAGCCCATGTCCGTGCGGACAAAGTATTCCCGGTACTTTCCCTTTTATTTTCAAGGGCTTATACAAATTACCGCTTATATAAATGCCCGGCATGGATTCAAAAAAAACGTTTTCAACTGTATAGCCTTTTAAAACCTTTTTGCCGTGTATAGTAGCATTTACCGGCCTGTTTCTGATTAATTGCTCTATACCGGCACCATCCAGAATGCCTTGCCGAATCACCTCTCTTCGCTTTTCCCACTCCGCCTGATTGCTATACAGACTTGCCAGGTTTTTATGAATTTCCTCGGCTTGGGATTCTGTAAAATAAGCTCCCTGCCTTAAATTTTGATTTCCAAGGTCAATTTGAGCAAATGTATTAAAGCAGCTCAAATTAACAAACAGGGCAAACAGTAAAGGAATGAATGTTTTCAATCGAAAGGGTATCGGCGTTTTCATTTTCTGAATTTAAGGGTTGAAGTACCCGAAATAAAACAAAAAACAGCTGATTTGAGTGATTTTATAGATATTTAATTACGGGAACGATTTCGAAATAAAAATGGATAATTAAGTTTATCTATTAAATATCCCGATATATCAGGCCATTTTTGAATATTAAAAGTCCGGATTACATTTTCATAAATCCAACTTTTAATCGGATTTTTTTTTAATGATAAAATCTGTAAAAAACTAAATAATTAAGAATTGGTAACCTGTTAAGGTGTTATAGATGGTATTATTCAATCAAACAGGTATAACTATCTACTTTTTCAAAAAATTATTATATTTGGTGTAACGCAATTTCATTCCATTTAGTAGGAGAATATAATTACGTCCTATTTGCCATTTTGAAAACTAGTCTTAATGAAATCAAATCTTTACGCACTACTTGTTGGTATTGATAATTACCCGGATCAAGTTCCACAGTTGAAGGGCTGTATAAATGATGTAAAAAGAATAGAATCCGTAATTTCAATATCCTTTACTTTATTAAATCCTCAGATTGAAAAACTCACCAACGAGCAAGCCACCAAATCAAACATAATTAAATCATTTCGAACTCACCTCAGTAAAGCAGGTGAAAATGACACCGTTTTATTTTATTATTCGGGGCATGGCTCAAGAGAAAACTCCCCGGAAGCATTTTGGGCCGAATTTCCGGAAAGAAAAAATGAAACTTTGGTATGCTACGATAGTCGGTTACCTGGTGGCTATGATCTGGCAGATAAAGAGATTGCTTTGTTACTCGCTGAATTGGGGATTAAAAATTCTCAAATTGTGGTTTGTCTGGACTGCTGTCATTCCGGCTCCGGCACCCGAAACTCCATTGACCTGGGGGCCGTTCGACAAGCAGAAAATTTTACTTCGTCCAGAGCCTTAGATACATATTTGGATGGGTTTTATTCAAATCAAATTCAAAAAACAGGAAAAATAATTGTACCGGAGACGAAACATGTGATACTTTCTGCTTGTCAAAACGATGAAAAAGCATTTGAAACACAAGAGAATTATGGACTTTTTACAAGCATTCTTGCTGAAAGCCTTGACAACCTGGCCAAAACCGGAATAAGTTATGCCGATCTTTTTAAACGTATTAATTTAAAAGCGAATATTCTTCAAAAAAATCAACATCCTAAATTTGAATTTTTTGGAGGTTTCAATCCGCATGACTCCTTTTTAACCGGATTGGTTGCCGATAAAATACGGACACTCCCCATTTATTTTGATTATACTATCAAGAAATGGAAAGTAAGCAAGGGCCAAATACATGGCTTAACAAAGGAATCTTTTGATGTAATAAAATTCTGGGTTTTTATGAGTAATTCCCGAAGTTTTGAGCAAAGATTTAAAATAGCGGAGGCCACTGTAAGCGAAGTATTATTAGAAGAATCGGTTCTTAACCTGAATGGTAATGTCTCTTACGATCAGGTATATCTGGGATATCAACTAAATGAAACTTCTAAAAACATCAGTTTGTATTTTTCTGATCAATTATCAGGAATAAGCGGCTCGTTTGAATACGAAAAAATCTCTGACAAAAACAATGCGGACTATTGGTTATTAAATGAAAACAAGCACTATCAAATCATTCACAGGCTATCTGAAAAACTTATTGCTCAATCTGATAATATTCAACAAATAGATTTGGCACTGCAAAAAATTGCGAGATGGGAAAACCTTAAAAAATTAAAAAATTCGGAAAGCCGTATTTTTCGCGACGGCATACAAATTGAATTTGAACTGGAAAATTTTAAAACGGTAGCACCAGAATTGGACCTCACCTTATTGGAAGATGAAAATGCCAACACAGAAAAAAAGAAATACAATCTTACCATCAAAAACGGATCGGGTCAGGATTTACATTTCAAAGTACTTTTCATATCGCCTTTATATGGAATACACCAGCTTTCTGATACCATTATACCCAATGGAAGTTCCGGAAAAGTGCTGCAAGACAAGACATTAGGCTTTTTTAATTCACAGCTAAAAGATCGGGAAAGCAACTGCCTTTTTAAGGTGATTGCTAGTAAAAAAAACATTGATTTATCTTTTTATGAACAGGATAATTTTTCCTTAAATATTGACTTTCCCACCGAGCAAGAATCGGTACGCACGGGTGGAAGATTTCTGGACGAAACCGAAACCACCAACCTGCAATCCAATGATTGGACTTGTTTAGATTTCAAACTCCGACTTTTAAAATCAAAAACAGAAAT
This sequence comes from Jiulongibacter sp., assembly GCA_024645245.1. Lineage (GTDB taxonomy): Bacteria > Bacteroidota > Bacteroidia > Cytophagales > Spirosomataceae > JAHEBN01. Next base: position 5,707 of record JAHEBN010000205.1, read on the forward strand.
CAATGAGAGTAAACAGGTAAGCCTGGCCAACGATCAAATAATAATTTCGGCACATAAAAATGTGCGGGCAAAGGTTTCCGTTTCCAATTTTTACAATGCATCACGTGGCAGCGAATCCGATTCGGAAGTTGCTCTCAGTTCAGCGGCATTTCATGGGCTTAATATTTTGGGATTGTCAGCCCTATCCCGTGGATCAGATGCTGTACCTGAACTTATTGAACTCAAAGAAATAGAAGGGGATGTTTCTCCGGATGATCCTCTTATCATTCAACTTAATGCCACCGAAACAGCTGAAGATGAGATTCTATTGCCAGTGGCCATTGATGGCGACAATTTAGTGGTGATTGGTACAGGGGAAAACGGTAAAAGCAAGGTTTATATTGAACATATTCCGGAAAACAAGGATGTAAACACCCGTAATCTGGGTAGGGCATTGAAGTTTTGTCTGATGAAATTGGTCTTAAAAAGTAAACCCGACAAATATTTTCAGCTGCGGTGGGTAGACTTTGAAAAACCTGTGCCCGAAAGAATAGATACCGATTTAAATTTGAAAGTAAGTCGTGCTAAAAACATCCTTTTGGTTGTTCATGGAATTATTGGAGATACCGAAGGCATGTTTCCATTTTTAGCTCCGCTTGTTAATAATAACTCTACTGATGATAGGCCTTTTGA
>JAHEBN010000206.1 GCA_024645245.1 Jiulongibacter sp.
CCAATGGAAATGGTATGTAATATTCCCTTTTTCATTTAAATTCAAACTTATGAGTGGATAAAGTAACAGCCAAGAATTCAATTGTTAAAAACCTTGCGAAAAGGCAGATAAATTTAATATGTATCTACTATCTAATTGATATTCAGGTGATTAAATAAAAATTAAAATATTATTAAAATTTAAGTTCCGTCTATAAATAAGCTAATTTTAACCTGAAATGTTTATAAATTGATGTTTTGTCAAAATTTTTATTTCTAAAACAAATTGTAATTAACCTTCTTTGGTATGAAATATTTTCTTGCTGAAATAAGAAAAAGCCGGTCTTGAAATCGCCAATTTTTCTAATGAAATTAACCTGAATTAATCATCAAGACTACGTAATAGCTTGTTCCGATAAATCGGTAAGATGCTAAACAGTAATAAATCTGGCGATTACTTAAATATAATGAGCATAGTAAACTTTTTGAGTTAAAATCTATTGAGTTTAAGCCCGTGTTTAGATAGCCCGTTTGAACAGATTTATGATACCCGGAGCATGACTAGAAGGGATTTAATTTAAGATCGGATCACAGAATTCAGGTTTGAAACGGAATTGATTTTCCGGTAAACATTGCGGCTTGAAATAGCCCTGGTAACGAAATAAAATTAGCGACTTAATCGGGCTTAGTTCGAATTAAAATTGGCGGTAAGCAAGTTTATTGATATTTTGTGAAATATTTCTATTTCGTCACATAAAGATTTAAAGTTCAACTAATGAAATTTACCTTCATCTTTTTCATATCCTTCTTTCTAATGATCAACACAAGTAAGGCTCAAGACCAGTATATTTTTCCCTTTGGTGGAGGAGTTACCAAGCAAATGATTATGGAAATCGTGAAACTTACCGGAAAAGAAAGACCCAAAATTTGTTTTCTTCCCACTGCTTCCGGCGATAGCGATAAGGGTATTATTTCCTGGTACGATCTGGTACATGATTTACCTGTGGAGCCTTATGTTCAGCGGGTTTGGATCAGTTCGTACAACCAGAAATATTCTTTTGAAGAAATGCTTCTAAGCATGGACGCTATTTTTGTAGGAGGTGGCAATACACTCAATATGATGGCCATATGGAAAGCACAAGGCATTGATGTTATTCTGAAAAAGGCTTTGGAAAAAGGTATTGTATTAAGTGGAGGAAGTGCCGGCTCGCTTTGCTGGTTTGATAACGGCACCACCGACTCCCGCCCGATTGCTTTAAGCGTAGTTGAGTGTTTGGGCTTTTTGCCTTTTAGCCACAGTCCGCACTACCACAAAGAAGAGTTTCGCCGACCCCTGTACCACGAAAACATCGAAAAAGGTATTTTCGGACCCGGCTATGCGATGGACGATTATGCCGGAATTATTTTCAAAAATGGCAAACCCATGAAGGTGATTTCGATGGGCGAAGATTACAATTGTTATTTTGTATCCCTGAAAGACGGGAAAGTGGTGGAAGAAAAGTTGAAATCAGAGATTTTGAAATAAGTTTAAAGCGAAGTTTGCCAATAAAATAGCTTTTAAAAGTGAAAAGAATACTTGCATTTCTACTACTTACTCTGGCACATTCTGGTTTTGCTCAATATCCAAAGATTGGTAAAATCTACCGGCTGGATCCGGAGTTAGACGAAATACTGGACACATCCACGCCAATCGAATTAATTGCTACTGGTTTCCAATGGTCTGAAGGGCCGGTTTGGGTAAAAAATGGGAATTTTCTGCTCTTTACCGATGTACCCAATAATATAATCCACAAATGGTCGGAAGCCAAAGGATTGGAGCTATTTATGAATAAGGCAGGTTATGATAAAGGCCATAGTTATTCCCAAGAGCCGGGTGCCAATGGCCTGATAATTAATCACAAAGGTAATTTGGTTGCCTGCCAGCATGGCAACAGGCAATTAGCAGAAATAAGCCTGAAAGATCGGAAAGTTATAAAGTCTTTGGCACATTTATTTGAAGGCAAACAACTGAACAGTCCCAATGATTTGGTACAGAGCAAATCCGGAGATTATTATTTCACCGACCCTCCTTTTGGCTTACCGGGCAGGGGTATAGAAGAGCCGGCTAAAGAGCTCGCATTTCAGGGAGTTTACCGAATCGACAGGAAAGGGAAATTAAGTGTTCAGGAAAAAACCATTGAAAGACCCAATGGTCTCGCTTTTAATCCGGATCAGCGTATTTTGTATGTGGCTTCTTCTGGCGAAAATCAACCTTACATTTATGCCTATAAAATGAAACCAAACGGAGATTTAGGTGAAAAAAGCGTCTTTTATGACAAAGGAGGCTCAGATGGTATGAAAGTAAATTCATCGGGATATGTGTTTGCCACCGGCCGTTTTACCAAAGAGGCCAACAGTGGCGATGTCTTAATCATAAATCAGGCCGGGAAATTAATCGGGCGTTTAGACACCGGAAATAAGTGTTCGAATGTGGCCTTTGGAGAAAATGAAAAAGTAATATACATCACATCTTCAGGTAATTTGCTTAGGCTTAAACTGAAATAGATTAATGCCGAAATAGCTGGGTAGGTAAAGGATGCTACGAGTAGCTAATCTGTTTATTTTTGCAGGAGAAGAGTTTTATAAATCAGCAATTCTAAAATAGCTCATCTGATTTCTTTCGAAAAGAGTGTGAAACTTATCAAGCCGGAATTTAATAGAATGATGAATATATTTTGAGGAATTTTGCAATGATTCTTTAGGCATTCACCCGGAGTGATTTTAAAATTTTAATCAATGAAAAAGGGCCTGTTATTTTTTCTATTCTTTAATCTTAATTTTCCTGAGTTATCAGCTCAGGAAACGGTTACTTCCCGATTTCCGGACGGCTCTGTCATAGCACCCTGGTTTTCTGATTTTACCAAAGTGAGACCAGAAGATCTCGGGAAAAATTATGTGGTAACGGATTACGGAGTAAAGAATGACAGTAACCGGATTCAAACCAAAGCCATTCAAAAAATAATCGACAATGCTGCCAAAAAAGGCGGTGGAGTAATTATTATTCCCAGCGGCACTTTCCTGTCAGGTGCCTTATTTTTTAAACCCAATACCCATTTGCATGTCAAAGCAGGAGGTAAATTAAAGGGTTCGGATAATATTGCCGACTATCCCATAATGCCTTCCCGTATGGAGGGGCAAAATCTGGATTATTTCCCGGCCTTAGTAAATGCTTATGGCGTTGATGGATTTACGATTTCGGGAAATGGAACCATCGACGGAAATGGACTGAAATACTGGGAAGCTTTTTGGCAAAGAAGAAAGGAAAATCCGCAATGCACCAATCTGGAGGTTTCCCGGCCGAGATTGATTTTTATCCAAAATAGCAATAACGTACAGGTTCAGGATGTGAAACTGAACAATTCCGGTTTCTGGACCAGCCATTATTATAAGTGCAATAAGTTGAAAATCATTGATTTGCACATTGTGTCGCCTCATGCTCCGGTAAAAGCACCCAGCACCGATGCCATTGACCTGGATGCCTGTTCGGATGTATTGGTGAAAGGCTGCTATATGTCTGTAAACGACGATGCCATAGCCTTAAAAGGAGGAAAAGGGCCTTTTGCTGATACAGATCCGAATAACGGTGAGAATACAAATATCCTGATTGAAGATTGCGAATTTGGTTTTTGTCATGCCGCACTCACTTGCGGGAGCGAAGCCATTCACAATAAAAATATTGTCATGCGAAACTGCCATGTTAACGAAGCTATGCGGGTATTGTGGCTGAAAATGCGTCCGGATACGCCTCAGAAATACGAATACATAAGTGTTGAAAATATCAAAGGGCAAGCCCACAGCCTGATCTATGTAAAACCCTGGACCCAATTTTTTGACCTGAAGGGCAGGGCGGAAGTTCCACTTTCTTATTGCAATGCCATCAGTATGAAAAACATCAAAATGGATTGCGATATTTTCTTCGATATTGCCATTACCGAATACGATAAACTGTCGGATTTCTCATTCGAAAACCTGAAAATAAAGGCAAAAAACGGGAAATACGACAAAAGCATTGTTAATGGGATTTCATTCAAAAATGTGCTGGTTAACGGAACGGAAATAGAATAATATAGCCTTTATAATGCTCCTGAGCAACAAATAATGAACGAAAATCAATTTAATCTGAAAGGTCTTTCGGATTCTGAAGTGACATTGGCCCGAGAAAAATTCGGCACCAATAACCTGGATTTTGAGAAAGAAAATGGTTTCCTGGACGCCCTCAAAAGCCTTGTGCAGGAACCAATGATTATACTTTTACTGGCGGTTTCAACGATTTATTTTATCAGTGGCGAAATCGGGGATGGTATTTTTCTTTCTTCAGCTGTAGTTTTAGTGGCATTTATTTCCCTTTATCAGGATTCCCGCAGTCGCAATGCACTCGATAAGTTAAAAAACTACACGCAGGCAAAATGTAAGGTAATCAGAAATGGACAAATGGTCGAAATCCCCAGCGAAGAGCTTGTTATGGGCGATTACCTGATGCTGGAAGAAGGTACTTCGGCTACGGCAGATGGGGTGATAATGCAATCCAATGATTTTTCGGTTAATGAATCTATTCTCACCGGTGAGTCGATGTCGGTATTTAAAGATCAGGATAAGGAAGATAACCGGGTTTATTCGGGCACAACCATAGCGAGCGGACTGGCCATTATCGAAATTACAGCCCTTGGCAATAAAACCAAACTGGGGAAAATTGGTAAAAGTCTGGAAAGTATTACCGAAGAAAAGACACCGCTGGAAGTACAGATCAACAATTTTGTCAAGAAAATGGTGATTGCCGGCGTGTTGGTCTTTTTAGTGGTGTGGGGGATAAATTATGTACGCTCAAAGGATGTTTTGGATAGCCTTTTGAAAGCTTTTACACTGGCAATGAGTATTTTGCCGGAAGAAATACCGGTTGCTTTTACGACTTTCATGGCTCTGGGTGCCTGGCGATTAATGAAAACAGGTATTGTAGTTAAACAAATGAAAACTGTGGAAACGCTGGGAAGTGCCACGGTTATTTGCACCGATAAAACAGGAACGCTCACTGAAAATAAGATGAGCCTTGCCAGGCTTTATTCCTGGGGAAGCAAGCAAATTATTACACCTGAAAATCCACTTGGTAAAACAGATTCAGCTTTATTAAGTTTGGCCATGTGGTCAAGTGAACCGGTGCCTTTTGATCCCATGGAAATAGCATTACACAAGGCCTATGCTGATATGATAGAATCTGATTTGCGTCCGGAGTTTCATATGCTGCATGAATATCCATTGGGAGGAAAACCACCCATGATGACACATATTTTTGAGAATACGAATGGAATACGAATTATAGCAGCCAAAGGTGCACCGGAAGCACTGATGGCCGTTTCAGATCTCACGGCTGAAGAAAAAAAGGAAATAAATAAAACCATTCAAACTTTGGCCAATGATGGTTTCCGGATTTTGGGAGTAGGGGAAGCCACTTTTTCAGGTACTGATTTCCCGGAAAATCAGCAGGAATTTAAGTTTGATTTTAAGGGCTTGGTGGCCTTTTATGATCCGCCAAAGAAGAACATCGCATCTGTATTAAAAAACTTTTACGATGCCGGTATTGATGTCAAAATTATTACGGGGGATAATTCGGCCACTACCCAAACTATTGCCCGGCAAATTGATTTTCGGGGAGTGGATAATTGCATCAGCGGCGATGAGCTCATGAAGTTATCTGATAAGACACTACGTGAAAAAGTGATGACAACGCATATCTTCACCCGTATGTTTCCTGAGGCCAAACTACGCATAGTTGAGGCGTTAAAAGCCGAAAATCAGATTGTGGCCATGACGGGTGATGGTGTAAATGATGGCCCTGCTCTTAAATCAGCTCATATTGGTATTGCTATGGGAAAAAAAGGAACCGAAATTGCCAAACAAGCGGCTTCCCTGATTTTGGTAGACGATGATTTGTCGAAAATGGTAGATGCCGTAGCGATCGGGCGTAAAATATATACTAACCTGAAAAAGGCCATACAATACATCATCAGTATACATATTCCCATTATTCTTACGGTGTTTTTGCCTTTACTTCTCGGGTGGATTTATCCCAATATTTTCTCACCGATTCATATTATTTTATTGGAATTAATTATGGGGCCTACGTGCTCAATTATTTATGAAAATGAGCCCATGGAAAAAAATACAATGCTCAAGAAACCGCGGCCTTTTAAAGATACCTTCTTTAATTGGAAAGAGCTTATTACCAGTATGGTACAAGGGCTTGTGATTACCGGAGGTACCTTATTTACCTATTATTATTTTGTAAGAAATCAGACCGATGAGCCTACTACACGGGCATTGGTTTTTAGCACATTGGTATT
>JAHEBN010000207.1 GCA_024645245.1 Jiulongibacter sp.
CGGTTTCATGGGCATTGGCGAAACCTCGGGTGGTGTGCTGGAATATTGGGCAAAAGTACTGGTAGAAATAGCTACCATACCTGTTACTAAAAGCTTTGCTATGTTTTTCATAGGTTTTTCAGTTTTTATTTAAGGATTGAAAGCTCCAAAACTACAAAAGATTGAGAAAAGATACCTAGTCGGCGGTAACATTTGTTCGGTTAAAAAAGTCGATTACTCCTTGCCGACCACTTATCATCATTTCTTTTTTCTCATTTTCAGGGACTTTTCTTACTCTCGGGCTTTTCCCCAAATCATTTATATAAATTGTTCGCTCCACATCTCTGGGATGTGCAGGGCTCACATTTCTCATTAAAATACTTGATAATGCAGAAAGATAAGAATTGAAATCCGAAATTTCATACGGGGCAATTCCACCACCTTTATCCATTTCATGGGTGATTTGTTCACATCTTTCGAGCCTAAATCCAATGGTTTCCGTATTAAATATTTCTTGCACTTTTTCAGTTTTGAAACCTAATTGGTTGTTTTTCGGGAAATACATAGTCTTATCAAAAATATTAATCGGAAAATTCATTAAAATACCCCCATCTACAAATAAATGGCAATTGTCTTCAGGAGAAGGATTTGCTATAATTTTGCCTTTAGGGTTCACCCAAAGTGCTTTGTAATAAAGAGGTATCGACATAGAAATTCGAACGGCGTCTGCTATCCGCATATCCGGATAGTTTTCATAAGAAAATACCACTGTTTTTTGATCAGAAAGATCGGCTCCCACTACGTACAAATCACGGAATGGATAAGACTTGGCCAGTTCGTGTAATTGGGCAAATGTAAGATTGGCATTGCCTGTTCGATTCAAAATCAGGTTTTCCATCGTACTCAGAAATTCTTCACCTCTGAACCAACCGTATTCATTAATTAACCTTTTGGTGCCTTTGTTTATAAAACCGTCGTCGTTAAATGATTCAATCGGAGTGGTGGCAATTATTTCCGAAATTTCCTCTGCAGAATACCCCACAGCTAATAAACTAGCCTGAATAGCCCCGGCTGAAGTACCAGCCACCCGGATAATTTTTCGTAAAATTCCACGATTCTCCAGCTCGGCCATAGCACCACCATAGGCTATACCTTTTATGCCGCCGCCTTCCATAACCAGATTACGGTATTCGGGTATTTGGGCCGATAATTGAAGATGGAAAAATGAAAAAAGGATTGCTATAAAGGATGTTTTCTTCATACAAAAAATACGCGTTCTACTTAATAATGGTTTCACAAGGGAATAGTTTCAATACTTAGCTATAAATTTGTAACGAAAAATTACCGGATGAAAATATCTGTCATAACCATTTCTTTTAATTCTGCCGCTACAATAGAATCTACCATTGCCAGTGTTTTGGCTCAGGATCATCCGGATATCGAATACATAGTAAAAGATGGAGGGTCAAAAGATGGCACCTTAGAAATATTAAAAAAATACGAATCACGGATTAAATGGATTTCACAAGCGGATAAAGGAATTTATGATGCCATGAATCAGGGCCTGGAAATGGCAACTGGTGAAGTGATCGGACTTTTAAATTCGGATGATTTTTATGCCACAAATGATGTATTGAGTACGGTAAATCGGATTTTTGAAACTCAAAATGCAGAATCGCTTTATGCTGATTTACAATATGTAGATTATCAGGACACAACAAAAGTAATCCGTAACTGGCAAGCCAAAGAATACGATAAATCTAATTTTTTGAAAGGTTGGATGCCGCCACACCCTACTTTTTTTCTAAAAAGAAGTCATTACGATAAGTACGGCTTTTTCAATCCCGAATTTCGTTCGGCGGGTGATTATGAATTAATGCTTCGCATGCTTTTTAAAAACAATATACCGGCCTCTTATTTACCCAAAACCATCATTAAAATGCGGGCTGGTGGCGTAAGTAATGTATCCTTAAAAAACCGAATTTGGGCAAATAAAGAAGACCGCCGTGCCTGGAAAATTAATGGAATTAAGCCCAAATGGTATACGCTGTGGTGGAAGCCGCTTTCTAAAGTTTTTCAGTGGGTTAAGTAGGTTTTAGGGATTAGGTTTTAGGGATTAGTTTTTAGGGAGTAGGGTTTAGTGCTTAGGGATTTGTCTATTGTCTGTGCCTAAAAAACGTTGACCTTTTTTAAACTTGTTTTTAACTTATTATTCGAAAAATATTTTTTCAGATTACGTCTTTGATCTCCACATTCTTACCTTGAAAGTTGAAAATATCTCCTTTTTCTTTGCCATATATAAGTTTGCCAAGAGGTGAATCTACAGAGGTTACAATGACTTTCTGCTTTTCAATTTCGATTATTCCGATACTTACAGAAAGGTAAAAATTTCCCATGGATGTGCTTACAAGTGCCCCCGGCATGGCATTCTCAAATGTTTGCTCCGGATTTATTCTATCCAGAATCTGCATATCATTTAAGGCTTCCTGCTGCTGACGGGCATAAAGGTCGCGGTCGTTTTGTGCCATGGCACGGCCGGTTTCGTATTTATCTCCGGCTGAACTTTTAGATTCTTCATTGGCAGCGGCCTGAGAGTCGGCCATGGCTTTTTGAGCAGCCTGTAGTCTGTCCTGTATTTTACTTTTTACAGCTTTATAAATTTCTATTTTCACTATCTTATTTGTCCGTTTCCGCGTAAAACCCATTTTTCGGTAACCAACTTTTCTAATGCAAAGGGTCCGCGGGCATGCAATTTTTGGGTGGAAATTCCGATTTCGGCACCTAGACCAAACTCTTCTCCATCTGTGAAACGCGTGGAGGCGTTGTGATAAACCGATGCCGCATCAATCTCTTTCATGTATTGTTCCGCAAGTGCTATGTCTTCCGTTATTATTGCTTCCGAGTGACGACTCGAGAATTTTTCCACATGTTCTATCGCTTCATCTATATTATTCACCGATTTAAAAGAAAGCTTGTAATCGAGCCATTCTTTCCCGAAATCTTCTGCCTGAGCGGGATATAAATACGGATATTTATTTTCTTCAAAAATCGGAAAACTACTTTCATCTGCATAAACCCCTACCTTGTATTCCTCCATTCCTGCTAAAATCTTTGGAATGAATTCTTCCAGAATTGCTTTATCAGCCAGAATGGTATCGAGTGAATTACAAACTGATGGCCGGGTAACTTTGGCATTTACCACAATATTTGCTGCCATTTGAAGGTCTGCAGTTTTCTCCACATACGTATGACATACCCCTGCCCCGGTTTCGATGGTGGGAATGGAAGAATTGCTTCTCACATAATTAATGAGCCCTTCCGATCCGCGTGGAATTATCACATCTACATAGCGGCTTGCTTTGAGTAAAGCTTCTGTGTACGACCTATCAGGTGGTAAAAGTGCAATGATATCTTCGGGTAAATTATAGGCAGCTAAAGCCTGATGTATTAGAGAAACGAGGTAAGTATTTGAAAAATGTGCTTCTTTTCCGCCTTTTAATACAGCGGCATTCCCCGATCGCAAGCAAAGCGATGCCACATCAATGGTAACATTTGGGCGTGATTCATAAATGATACCTACTACACCCAAAGGCACGGCTATTTTTTCCAATCTCAGGCCATTAGGCATTATTTTTTCTAAAATTTGTTGCCCGGCCGGATCTGGTAGTTGAGCTACATTTCGTAAAGAATTTGCCAATCCTGCAATTCGGCTTTCAGAAAGCAAAAGACGGTCGTATTTCGGATCGGCCTTATCCATCCTTTCCAGATCTTTGACATTTTCCTTAATTATTTTTGAGGAATTGGCCTCCACCAATTCGGCAAGTTTAATCAATACAGCTGCTTTGGTTTCACTATCCAGGGTGTTGATCTTTTTTGCAGCCCTTTTTACTTTTTCAAAAATTTCGTCCACTGTTAATCCTTTCTTTGACCGCAAATTTCCTAAAAAATTATCAATAAGAGCTGAAAACAGAGTTTTTAATCTATAATAGACCTTGCCTATTGATATTTTATATATTTTAGCCTTGTCTAATTTTAACCCATACTTTGACTTATGTTTACCGATAAAGACTTAACCCAAATAACCAAAAGAGGCAGTGATGTTGAAACTGTAAATCAGCAAATTGATAATTTCAAATCTGGTTTTCCATTTCTTAAAGCCGAAAAGGCCGCTACCATAGGTGATGGCATGCTGAAACTGGATGATGCAGAAGCCGAAAGACTTGTAAAGTTTTTTGATGATCAGGCATCTAAAAAGAAATTAGTAAAATTTGTACCCGCATCGGGTGCAGCCAGCCGAATGTTTAAGTCCTTATTTGCAGCGAAAGATGAGGGAAAAGCCGATAAATCGGTGGATCAATACGAAAGTGAAATAGCTCGTTTTGCTTTTTCTGAAAGTTTGAAGAAAGTAACCGGAGGGAAAACTGACCGGCAAAGCTTATTGGAAGGCCTGTTAAATTCGGATGGATTGAATTATGGAAGCTTACCCAAAGGCCTTTTGGAATTTCATAAATACGGAAGTATAAGCCGAACTGCAGTAGAAGAACACATGGTGGAAGGGGCAAGTTATGCCAATCGTAATGGGCGTGTGCGACTGCATTTCACTGTTTCGCCAGAGCACAAATCCAAGTTTAATGCTTTAATCAAATCTGTTAAAGGGAATTACGAAAAAAAATACGGGGTGCAATATAATTTCGGTTTCTCGGTGCAAAAGCCCGCTACCGATACAATTGCAGTAGGAATGGATAATGAACCCTTCCGAAATGAAGATGGCAGTTTACTTTTCAGGCCAGCCGGACACGGAGCTCTACTTGAGAACCTGAATGAGCAAGATGCCGATGTGATTTTCATAAAAAATGTGGATAACGTGGTTCCTGATCATTTAAAAGGAGAAACCATTAAATACAAGAAGGCTTTAGCCGGGCTCTTACTCGAAAAACAAAAGAAACTTTTCAATTTTGCCCGCCGACTTGATAAATCGGAGGTAACGGCATACACGGTATCAAAAGCGATATCTTTCCTGAAAAATGAAATGAATCTAACCACTCCAAAGGGTTTCAGGAACTGGGCTTTTGAAGATAAACTGGCTTTTGCCCGCAAAAAAGTGAATCGGCCAATACGGGTTTGCGGTATGGTAAAAAATGTAGGAGAGCCAGGAGGAGGTCCGTTTTGGGCAAAAAATGAAGACGGTACCATTTCTTTACAGATAGTGGAATCGGCACAATTTGATATGAAAAACAAAAAGCAGGCCGCCATTTTCCAGGAAGCAACACACTTCAATCCTGTAGATTTGATAGTTTCTACTAAAAATTACAAAAAGGAAAAGTTCGATTTACTTAAATTCCGGGATCCGAAAACAGGATTTATTACAGAAAAGTCGCAAAGTGGTAAAACCCTAAAAGCACAAGAATTGCCGGGATTATGGAATGGTGCCATGGCAGATTGGAACACACTTTTTGTGGAAGTTCCATTGATTACTTTTAACCCGGTAAAAACAGTGAATGATCTTTTGCGAAATGAGCATCAACCCGCATAAAATTTTGAAAAAAATCCAATGTGCTGATAATTAATTGTTTATAAACTGAATATAATTGTATTTTTCTAAGAATTATTGCATTTATAAAAGATATTTTGTGGCAAGTGTTTTTTTTTCTTCCCAACTTTGCAGAAAAAAATACTTTACCAAAATGTCAAAAACAAAAGTAGATTTTATTCTTAATTCGGATATCGTATCAGGTGCGGCTTCAGCAACACTTTTCGGGGATTTTAATAATTGGGATGCAGCAAAAGGTGTATCTTTGAAAAAACAAAAAGACGGCTCTTTCAAAACTTCAGTTAGTCTTGATGCAGGACAGTCTTATCAGTATCGTTATTTATTGAATGACGGTCGTTGGGTAAATGATTCTAATGCTGATGCTTATATTTTTCAGGCTGAATTTGGAGCTGAAAATTGTGTAATAAATGTACCGGCTGAGGCGAAAGTTGCGGCTAAAAAAGAAGTAACAAAAAAGGTAGCTCCTGTAAAAGCTGAGCCAGTTGCAAAAAAAGAGGCTAAAGTCACCAAACCGGCTGTAAAAGCAAAAGCAAACAAAGAAGTGGCTGTGAAAGCACCAGCTGTGAAGGCAAAAGCCGTTCCTGCAAAAGCGAAAGCTGTTGCAAAAGCAAAGTAATTAGGTATTGATCAATTGATCAATTAAAAATATTTTTATTTCAATAGGGTTGAATTAAAGGCCGGGAACTTTGTACCCGGTTTTTTTGTGTATTTTCGGGAAAAAGTTATTCTTTTGAAAAGGCTCATATTTATAATATCTCTGTTCATTGCTTTATCCTGTAAGGAGAATAACCCGGCTATAACGGTTTATGAAATTGAT
>JAHEBN010000056.1 GCA_024645245.1 Jiulongibacter sp.
TGATGTACAATTGTGGTTTTACCCGACCCAGATGGTGCTGAAAAAATAATTGCTTTTCCCATTTTCTAAAAAATAAAAAAACCACCATGAATAATCACAGTGGCTTAAAATATCGTCAAATATAAACTTAAAAGATCAGATGAAATAATTTAATCTCGATGAAAACCATTCCTACCAAAACCAAGGCTATGCCCAAATTAGATTTTATTTTATGTACTACAGATTGAGGGCAGCATTTTTTTTCCACTTTCATTTTCAGTGCTTCTTTTATTGAATTTTCAAGTTCATACCCTTCAATACAAGGCATACATTCCGACATATTAGTCTTGAAGTGCTCCATCTCATCTGCTGTAGCCGACCCATCTAATACTGCCTGAATCATCTCCATACATTTCTGATGATTTTCACAACTGTGCTTCAACTTGTCTGCTTCCACCGTTTCATTCATATCACTATTCATAAAATTTTCAATCCCGTTTTAGCGAAGTTCTTTATATCCCATTTTGGTAGCATAAGAACGTAATTTCTCTTTCAAAAGGTTCCTTGCCCTGTGCAATCTCGATCTCACAGTACCAATAGGAATGTCGAGTATCTTCGCCATCTCTTCATAGGTAAACCCCTCTATGTCACACAAAATAAGAACGGTTCTGAAATCAACCGGTAAACCATTCAAGGCATTGGCTACTTCATCTCCGATCAGCTCTTGTACCGACTCCGTTCTAAGATCAACAGTTCCATCATATTGAGGTTCATCGGCTGAATTGTAAACCATTTCAACCTCCTGATAATCCACTTTGGATGGTTCCTTGCTCTTTTTACGATAATCGTTTATAAAAGAGTTTTTCAAAATTCTGAACAGCCATGCTTTGGCGTTAGTTCCTTTTTGAAAAGAATTTATAAAACGGAATGCTTTCAGATAGGTATCTTGCACCAAATCGTTGGCATCATCCTCGTCATTTGTTAGGCGATAAGCAAAATTATACATGGAGTCTATGTGAGGCATAAACTCTTTATCAAAAATCAGGTACTTTTCCTTATCACCGTATGTTTCTCTGCTAACTACAATTTCTTCCTCTTCCATATTTTAAATCTTTCAGTCGGAAAGACCTTTTAATTTACGATAATAGCTCAATTTGGGTTTTTACTTCCAAATATTTTTAAAAATTATACAAACGGGCTTTTTTAATTGACAAATGGTTTGTGCTTATTTGCTAATTGATCAAAATGTATACCTTATGAGCTTAAAATGGAGCGATATGCCAGAATTACCTGTTTTCTTTGACAGGTATATTAAAAAAGTAGATAATATCGAATTAAAGGCCGCTTTTGAAAAATACCATCCAACTGCCATTATGTCCGAACTGGACAAAATAAAAGAATTAGGGGGTAAAGTTTACGCTCCTGAAAAATGGACGGCAAAAGATATTCTACAACATATTATAGATACTGAGCGGGTAATGTCTTACCGGGCCATGAGTTTTGCACGCCGTGATGCAGCGGCATTGCCAGGGTTTGATGAGGAAACTTACGCCAAAAATACCTTGGCTTCTAGCCGAAGTATTGATGACTTGATGGAAGAATGGATTTGGTTAAGGAAATCAGTTGAGAAAATGTTTATGAATTTCTCTAACGATATGCTTCTTCGTAAAGGATTTGCTTATAAAGTCGAGATAAATCCACTTTCATTGGGGTTTGTAATCTTAGGTCATCCACTTCACCATTATCAGGTTTTGGAGGAAAGATATTTCCCTTTGTTGGGATAGCTATTGAGTTATTTTTTGGTCAAAAAAACAGAATAAAAAACACTTGATCACCACAGTTTTTGCACTAAAAAATCATTCGAAATCAATCTTTGTAAATCTGTTTTGATGGAATACGGGTTAGCAATAAAAAGCCAATAATAAATAGCACCAGAATCAATAAAACCGAATTTCGCATATCGCCTGTAGACTGAATAATAAACCCAAACAGAAAAGTCCCTATGGTGGTGCCCAACTTTTCAGTGATGTCGTAAAACCCAAAGTAGGAAGCGGTATCTTCCGTATTGTCGGGGATTAACTTGGCGTAAGTAGACCTTGAAAGTGATTGAATGCCGCCCATAACTAAACCAACCACACAGGCAATTACATAAAATTGCTCAGCCGTAGTGGTAAAATAAGCAGCTAGCGGAACAGACGCCCAAATGCCTATTTCAATTCTCAACGCATTGGTATTCCCATATTTTTTAGAAAACCAGGAAGCTAAATAAGATCCGGGGATAGCAACAAGTTGAATCAGTAAAATCGTAATGATCAAACCGTTGGTCGGAATATGTAATTCTTTATCGGCAAATAAAGTGGCAACGTATATGACAGTCATCACTCCCATGTCATAAATAAAGAATGCCAAAAGAAATTTCTTGAGCAATGACCTTTGCCTCATCTCGCGAAACACTTTTTTTAATTCATTAAAACCTTTTGAAAACCAGGAAATTTCAAATTTTTTATTTTCATCATTTGGTAAGAAATAAAAAGGAATCTGAGCAAAAAGCACCCACCAAACGCCTACGGTTACAAAAGATATCCGACTTGTCAAGCCCGATTGGGAGTCTGACTCACTTAAGCCAAAAAGCTCGGGTTTCATTATCATAATCAAGTTAAAAACCAATAAAAGAACACTTCCTAAATAACCAAAAGCAAATCCTCGTGCAGAAGTATTATCCACCTTATCTTCGCTTACAATTTCAGGCAAAAAAGAATTGTAAAAAACCACAGAGCCACCCCAACCAATCACAGAAAGACCAAAAGCAATTACAGAGCTTGTGATATTATCACTGGTGAAGAAATAAAAATATGCACAACTTGCTGCACCCAAATAACAGAAAAACTTCATGAACATTTTCCGCCTTCCGCTGTAATCTGCAATTCCTGTAAGTATTGGATTGATAAGTACAAGCATAAAAGTTGAAAAAGATAGAATATAGGTATAGAGTACATCATTATTGATTTCAAAACCCATGAACTTTATTAAATCTCCTCCTTCCGGGTTTACAGCAGTTGCATGATAATAAATGGGAAATATAACAGAAATAATGACTAAGTTATGTACTGAATTTGCCCAATCGTACATGCACCAGGCATTAATTACTTTTTTTTGGTTCTTTAAAAATTCCATGGTTAGGGTTTAGGTAAATCAACAAAGCTGTGGCAAGATAAAGTAATAGCCCGAAATGAAAAAGAAAAGCAAAAAATCGTACGGATTATTTCTTCAATTACAGTTAAACAAAAAACCATTCGCGATTGAATGGTTTTCTTTAAGTTTCAACTGAAGTTACCTTCTGTGCGACCCGGCTGAACCGCCCGAATGTCCACCACCCGGGTAAGCCCCACCTCTCGAATAAGCACCGCCATTGGAATGGCTACGCGAATTGCCATAGTTTCCATAAGACCTGCCGTAACCGCTTCCACCTCTGTAATTATTATTGTAGTTTGGCCGGCTATAACCCCTACCATAATTATAAGATCGGGAATTATACGGAACCCGATTACTGTAGTTTCTACCATAATAATTATAATTACGGCCATAATTATTGTTTGGATAATAACCATAAGGCCTGAAAAATCCACCTATTCCAGAACCTATTCCGTATCCATAAGAATAATAGGGTCGGGCGTTATACCCATATCCACCGTAAAAACAACCCGATAAGCTCAAAACAAGAAACAGCATCATAATGCCACCTAAAGCAGATCGATAAATCTTATTCATTTTCTTAAATTTGATTAATACAACTATTAGATGTAAAAGTTACATCAAAGGTTGTATATTTTATCATTAAATTTTAATTAAAAAAATGAGCCATAAAAGGCTACTAAACAATCCCTTAAACAAGATATTTCAACTGATAAAATCTTTCCATTCTTAATTAAGATGTTTCATTTGATTTTACTTCTACGCCAGCCAATTTTTCAAAATATTGTACTATTCCGCCATGATCTTCTTCCATATGGCCGGCGACCTTTAATGCTTGCATGATTTCGAATAACTGACTACTGAATGGCATGGGAACATCGAGTTCATGAGCTGTTTTCAATACATTTTTTATGTCCTTGTGGTTGATAGATATTTTACCTCCTGCTTTGAAATTCCTTGATGCCATAAGCGGTAGTTTAGCATTAAGTACTGCACTTCCAGCCAGGCCTCCCCGGATAGCCTCAAATACCTTTAAAGGGTCGGCACCGGCCTTCGTAGCCAACACAAAAGCTTCGGAAACAGCGGCAATGTTCAAATTAACAATCACCTGGTTGCACAATTTGGCGGTTGATCCACTTCCTGAGTCGCCTACTAAAATGGATGAAGAACCCATTATTTCGAAATATGGGATTAATCTTTTAAAGTTTTCTTCAGAGCCACCACACATAAAAGCTAATGTGCCATTTATAGCTCCCGGTTCACCCCCGCTCACGGGAGCATCTACAAATCCGACTCCCTTTTCTTTCAGTTTCTTTTCACAATATTGCGATTCAACCGGAGTTACCGAACTCATGTCGCACACAATGGAGTCATCTTTTAGCTGATTTAAAAGGCCATTTTCACTAAATAAAACATCCTTTACCACTTCGCCATTAGGTAAAATAGTAAATATCACATCACATGTTTTTGCGATTTCATTAAGGGCGGCTGAGGTGGCACCTGAATCTACCAGATTTTCTAAAGCAGTAGAATTAATATCGTAAACAAGTAGTTTACAACCCGCTTTAAGGAGGTTAATTGCCATGGGTTTTCCCATGATTCCAAGTCCGATAAATCCTATTTTCGCCATTTGTATTTATAATAAAAGTTTAAAATACAGGAATTGGCTGGTAAAAAATAAAAACTGTATTTTTATTTAAGCATGTTCCATCTAAGTATACCTTTTATGCGTAGAAAATACCTGAAAGAAACACATAAAACACCAAATCCATATTTCACACTTCGGCTGAAATTAATGAAAGAATCTTCTGAAAAATACTTGGTAGGATAACTAACTTATCCATTTCATATCTCAAATCCGGGCTATTATTTCATTAGAAAACACAAAATCATCATCAGCTATTTCCAAATATACATTTCAATAAAAACAAACTGGATACCTTAAAATTGGCGTTATATTCAGATTTTATTGGCTAACCAGAAAGTTTTCAAGATGAGAAGGAAAACGATTTACCGAGTATTTATTAAAAGGAATGCCATCACATAAGATTCTTTTACCCCATTTGCCGAATGTAAAAACAAGAGGATCCGAGACTTCCCCCATTATATTGGCAATGGTAGTAAAAATCATTGGAATTTATGGATTAACCAGATTTTGTTTCTATTAAAATCAACAAGCAAACATTGAGGTATTAAGTTAACCATTTTCTGCAAAGTTTTTTAAGCTTTATTGGTTCTACTAACTACCACAATGTTCTGATTTTTGAACTTAAATAATAACAGTGCTCTATTTTTCAAAAATCATCGACGCTTTTCTGTATATCTTGAAGTTTCAAATTCTAGATTAAACTTCATGTTTTTATCTGAATAATTCGAAAAACAAGCCTTCTATGAAATGCATTTCAATTAATACTTGGTAGCGAAAAGATAATAGAATAATTTTGACGCCTCAAAACCAGAACATTTGCGGAATGAAATTTAAGCATATTCTTTTTACTTTAATCATCACCTTCATTCCTGTTGTCTTTATTGAACTTATTTTACAATTACTGGATAAACCAAAGTATCAACAGAATATAAATGTCGGTTGGCGTTATCAAGGAACAGATAAAGATCAAATAAATCAGGAAGGGTTTCGTGGTAAGAAAATTGATTATACCGACCAGGATTTTGTGGTGGTTTTACTGGGTGATTCCCAGGTAGAATCAGAAAGTAGTAAATTCGGAGAAATGCCGGAAGATATCCTTCAAAACAAACTTAAGGAAAAGGGTGTTCCGGCCAAAGTATTTTCATTGGGTGCGGGTGGTTATGGAAATGATCAGGAATTACTTGCTTTGAAAAAATACTTCCAAAATTACCGGGCTGACCTGGTAGTCCAATGGATTACTCCCTCGAATGATATTTGGAACAATTTATTTCCTACACATATTCCTAAAGATGGTCAGCCGAAACCTACTTTCAGAATAGAAAACAATAGACTTGTTGGCCCGAACATCCCGATGGATTCCTTGTTTTTCAAAAACAGCCCGTTTAAACTAATTCACTTAATACAAAGGGTTTTTATGAATCCGGTAAAAGGAATGGATGAAAAATACGAAAAGCTTTATTTACCCGATCCATACAAACCTATGGAAAATTATGACGGCACAATAACTTATTGGGACTATCCAGCTACAGAAAATTTTGAAAACGAAAAAACACACGTTTCTAATTCATTTACGCCGGTGAGTCAAAGGCAAGCTTACGGAATTATGCTAACCAACTTATTGAACAAAGAAATTCAAAAAACATGTAAAGAAAATGGAGCCAATTATTACGGTATAGACAGGGAAGAAAAACCAGGATCATATTCTTTTAATGGCGAGAATGTTTTAGAAAGAAATGGAAAATATTACAAAATTTCCTACAAAACCATTAACGAGAATACCGATAAAATAATGGAAGGGTTACCTTTTATTAAACTTCCTTTGTCAGTAAAAGACTGGCGTGTAAGTGAAGACAATGGGCATTTGAATAAAGCTGCAAATATGCAAGTCATATCGGAACTAGCCGACTCTCTTATCGCACGTGGAAACGGGCTTCCCACTTTTTTCAAGCATATGTAAACTGTTTATTTATTCGGGTTATTTTAATTTAAAAACTCAATTTACATCAACTTGGGCGGCAATTTCTATTCATATTGAAATTCAACAACTAAAGCTTAAATTTGTATATTAAATATGAAAATAACTTGAAGATTAGAAATCATACAACTTTAGTCCTTCTTTTCTCCATTCTTATTTTTTCTCTTTTTTGCTGTCAAAATAGAAATAAAGGCATCAAAAGTAGTCTGCCCGATTCCACATTATACACACAGATTGATTATACCCGACTGACGCTTGACAGCACTTTGGTTGCTGATTTTTTGGAAAACTATTCTGTATCTGATAGTACGAAAGAACAAGTGCTTCAATTTTATATTCGCCGGGATTACCAGTATGCCTGGTTCAATGAATTGGGCATGAGCTCTGCAGCTACCCTATTTTATGATCAGTTACAGAATTTTAAACTGGACTTTGATAATAATACTCTGGAGAATAAGTTTCTTGACAGCCTGTATAATCAATATATTGCCGATACAGCCGGGCTTACGGATAAACTAAAAGACAGGGAGAAATTGGAATTACTTCTAACTGGTACTTTCTTTCAATACGCCGACCAAGCCTGGAGTGGAACAGATCTGAATCCACTTGATCTGGAATGGTTTATACCTCGAAAAAAGAAAGATTTTCAACTTGTACTTGATTCCCTGGTTTCAAAAAACAGTGAGAACGTGTTTCAGGAACCTGTAAATCAGTATTATATCCATCTGAAACAAAAACTAAGTGAGTATAGAAGAATACAGAAAAACGGTGGCTTCCCACGTGTCATAACCAATAAAACAAACTTAAAAACTGGTGATAAAGACTCCTGTCTGATTCAGGTAAAGCAATACCTGCTTATTTCTGGTGATTTGATTATCAGTGACAGTTCCCCAAATTTTACAGATACTCTGGTTACCGCTCTAAAGAATTTTCAGGAAAGAATGGGCCTTTTTATTGATGGCGAGCTAGGGAAACAAACACTTACCTCACTTAATACTTCAATAGAAACCCGTATCAATCAGATAATGATAAATCTGGAAAGGTTAAGATGGATACCTGCGAAAATGGAACCTGATTATTTATTGGTAAATATCCCGGAATTCAGGTTGCATATTTTTGAGAAGAACAAAGAAGCCTGGAGTTGTAATGTAGTAGTTGGAAAATCGGCTACCAAAACCAGTATTTTCAAAGGCAACCTCGCCAATGTGGTACTCAATCCTTATTGGAATATACCCACAAGTATTGCTGTAAATGAAGTATTACCCAAACTTAAAAGAAATCCGGGATATCTGGATAGAAATAACATGGAAGCCCTTTCAGGCAATTCGGTTATTAATCCGTATTCGGTAAACTGGAACTCCTTTAGTGGCAGACTGCCTTATACTTTCCGCCAAAAACCCGGTAAAAGTAATGCCTTGGGAAAAGTGAAATTTCTGTTTCCTAATAGTTATAGTATTTACCTGCATGATACGCCGTCCAAGAGTTTATTTACCCAATCGAGTCGTGCATTTAGCCATGGTTGTATTCGGGTGTCGGAACCAATCAGACTGGCGGAATATTTACTTCGAAATAATTCAGATTGGTCGCCGGAAAAGATTCAGGAAACCTTGAAAACTGACAATCAAACTTATATAAATGTAGAGCCCAAAATACCGGTGTATATCGCTTACTTTACTGCTTGGGTGGATAACAAAGGCCGGTTGAATTTTCGTAACGACCTCTATCATCTGGATGCTAAAATGGGCGAAGAGATTTTTGGAAAAGTGGGAATGGTGGAGTAAGTTCTTCACTTTTTTAATCGAAAAGTGATTTTTCAAATAGGTACACAGCTAATCTCATCTTCAAGTTTATTTTATTAAATTGATTTAAACTCCCATATATTATAAGATTTAATAGAAAATGGAGATAAAGGTGTTGAATATGTACATCCTATTTTGAATCAATAACTTAACTTGCCCAAACCTCTTTCCCGCTTTTTTGCCATAGAGGCTCGGAGGAATTTACATGGTGCCTGTGATACTTTGTGCCTTCATGACACCATGGCTATTAAATTAGTAGACAGAAAATTATAGATATTACATATATGATATTTTTAAATTTTAAATGATTTAAAACATTAATTATCTATCAACCAAATACCCCATTTATCCGTAATTTAGATAATTACAAAATGCATTAAATGAATAAAGCCTTATTCTCAATTACATTTCTGCTATTTTGTTTCTCTATATCTGCCCAAGTGGGTATTCAACTTAGTCTGATTTCAAATACTTTCGGGAGCATTACAGATATTAAGCATGCGGGTGGTAATAGAATATTTGTGGTAGATAAGGCCGGATATATCCGCATTTTGAATCCGAATGGTTCCATAAATCCGATACCTTTTTTGGATATACATACCTTAGTGAATAATAGTGGCGAACAAGGTTTACTCGGGCTTGCTTTTCATCCGGATTATGCTCAAAACGGCTACTTTTTTATCAATTACGTTACACCCGGGCAAAATACAATTATTGCCCGCTATCAGGTATCTGCAACAGATACCTCTTTGGCCGAACCACTAAGTAGTACATTAATTTTATCATTTGCTCAACCCTATACCAATCACAATGGTGGTGAACTTAATTTTGGACCCGATGGCTTCCTTTATATAAGTTCGGGCGATGGTGGCAGTGGTGGCGATCCACTTGATAATGGGCAAAATGCCACATCATTTTTGGGGAAAATACTTCGCATCGATGTCGACAATTCTGATCCGGGATTAAATTATGCTATTCCGGCTGATAATCCTTTTGCAGATGGTCCAGGAGGAAATAGGGATGAAATTTGGTCTACCGGACTAAGAAATCCGTGGCGGTTTAGTTTTGATCGCCTTACCGGAGAATTATGGATTGGTGATGTTGGCCAGGGTTTATACGAAGAAATTGATATGGAAACTGCAGGTGGAGCCGGAGGTTTGAACTACGGCTGGCGGTGTTACGAAGGCAATCATACCTATAACAACAATAATTGTTCTTCGATGTCAACTTATACTTTCCCCATTTTTGAATACGATCATTCCTTCGGCTGCTCCATTACAGGCGGCTATGTTTATCGGGGACAAAATTATCCAATAATTTATGGCCGGTATCTTTACACAGATTATTGTACGGGGAAAATCTGGACACTTAAAAATGAAAACGGGAATTGGGTAAATGAATTGCTTTTTGAAAATAGCGGCGGCAATTACACCACTTTTGGCGAAGACAAGCAGGGCGAAATGTATATTGGAAACGTGAGAGGTGAATTATTTAAAATCTCCGCTTGCGATCCAGCCCTTGCTGTAAATTATCCCGATCTTTCGATTTCGAATAATCCAATTCCCTCAGGAACTTATGAAGCGGGCAATACTTTAAACTCACAAGGTAGAGTTGAGACTGGAAGTCAGGTTGATTTCTACGCCTTTGGTTCTATTAAACTCGATCCTGGATTCCAAGTAGAAAGTGGTGCCGTGTTTTACGCCAAAACAAGTGCATGTCTGAATGGTGGGAACTAATATTATCTTTCCAGCTTTTTTTGCCACAAAGCCGCAGAGGCTCGGAGTTTACACGAAGAACTAATCCGCGAACCTTTGTGCCTTCGTGACCCTGTGGCTACCAATCGCGAGTGAAAATTTATTAACTCGAAATTTATTTACCAAATTATCAACAAATCGAATTAATAAACTAGTGAGCATCGCTAACATTAATCTTTCCTGCACCTTTTTTAATTAATAACACAAAAGGGATACAGGCTAAAAACAAGATGCCGAGAATAAGAAAAACATCCATATAGGAGAGTAATGAAGCCTGTCGGATAACTGAGAAATCCAACAATTGATAAGCTTTAGCCAGTGCTATATCCGGTGTAAATCCTTTTGCAATGAAATTCTGTTGCAAACCAGCAACTCGGCCCTGAACCATTTGAGAATCAACCGGCAAATGGCTTATCAGATCCAAACGGTGGTTTGCATTTTGCACTCCGATGTAAGTCGTGATTATGGCGATTCCAAATGAGCCACCCAATTGACGCATCATACCTGTGAAAGCCGCTCCATCACCTATTTCTCGTCCTTTTAAGGTAGAAAGTGAAAGTGTGGTAATAGGTACAAAAAGTAAACCCATGCCAACTCCACGAACTACCAAAGGCATAAGAAAATGCTCACTTCCTGTATCAGCTGTAAGTATATTGTGTGACCACAGGCTGTAAATGAAAAAGATCAGAAAGCCGCCAGCTACCAAAAATTTAGGGGCCACTCCTTTTTGGAGTAAATTCCCAATCAGGGGCATCATAAAAGCGGTGGTTATGGAACTCGGAACAAGTAACATCCCTGCGTCGGTGGCTGTCCAGCCTAAAATTGATTGCAGGTAAATAGGAATGATAAAAGTGGAGCCGTAAAGTCCAAATCCCAATATAAAGCTCATTAAAACCCCGATAGCCAGATTATTATCTTTCAGCACTCGCAAATTTACAATTGGGTGCTCGGCCACAATTTCCCGCCAAACAAAGAAAAAGAATCCTGCCACTGCCATGATACTGAGTATCAGAATTCGGTTATCGTTGAACCAGTCGTCTTGCTGCCCATGCTCCAATACAAACTGCAAAGATCCCACTGCCACAGCCAGTAAAGTAATACCAATAAAATCGACCTGCCTAAGGGTGAGTTTCTGCGAATATTTAGGACTACGTACAAACATGATCGTAAGTATTGTCGCAATAATACCGATCGGAATATTGATGTAAAAAATAAATGGCCAGGAGAAATTATCAACGATATAACCACCCAATGGCGGACCCAATGTAGGGCCAACGATCACCCCCATACCGTAAATAGCTTGTGCCATGCCTCGTTTCTCTTTAGGATAGCTCTCTGTAATAATTGTTTGTGCAGTTACCAAAAGTGCTCCTCCACCTAAACCCTGTATAAAACGGAAAATGATGAGTTCAGTTATGGTATTTGCATTTCCACACAAAAAAGAAGCCACAGTAAAAATGATGATGGATGCGGCGAAATAATTCCGCCGACCAAACTGTTGCGAAAGCCAACTGGTCATGGGCACAATAATCACATTGGCAATGGCATAAGCCGTAACCACCCAGGCCACATCAGTAAGTGTAACACCCAGGCTGCCTTTCATATCGTTCAGAGCCACATTTACAATGGTGGTGTCCACGATTTCGAGCAGTGCACAAAATATGGCCGTCACGGTGATGATCACCCGCCGGAATCCGTATTCTACCAGATTTTCTTCCATAAAATTCTTATATGTTTATATCCACCTCTACGTTCATTCCCGGGCGAATCAATTTCCTGATTTCGGCGTCACCCGCCTTCAATGCAATGCGAACCGGCATTCTTTGTATAGTTTTCACAAAGTTTCCTGAAGCATTATCCGGTGGTAAAAGTGCAAATTTAGAACCCGTGGCCGGAGCGATACTTTCTACCACACCTTCTAATTTTGAGTCCGGATAGGCATCCACTTTTAAGTCAACTTTCTGCCCTTCACGAATACGATTCATCTGCGTTTCTTTGAAATTGGCAACAACCCACTGATCTTGTACACCCACGAGCATGAATAAGGCTTGGCCAGCCTGTACCAATTGACCTGCCTGTAAGTTAACTTTGGAGATCTGTCCGTCTTCAGCAGCTGTAATTATGGTATAACTTAATTGCAGTTTGGCATTTTCTACACCATTCAAAGCCTGGCTGATGTTGGCATTAGCCACTTCAATCTGACTTTTAGCAACGTCAATCTGGCTCTTGGTATTACTTATCTGGCTACTCGCCACATTCGACTGCTTAATTATAGCATTACGCTGATCATTAAGTATTTGCAATTGCTTTTCAGCTGTTTCTTTAGCTGCTTGTGCCTGCTCAAATTGTTGTTTTGTTACCGATTTTTCCTTATACAAATTGGCATAGCGATCGTAATCGTTGCTAGCTCGCCAAAGCGTTACTTTCGCTGCTTCGATATTGGCTTCCGCAGTTGCTATATTGGCTTGTACAGAGGCTGCACTTGCCTGACTAACGGGCAGAACGCTACCGCTTGATTTCACATTTGCACCAGCCACTTTGAGTTGACTATTTGCTATTCTTTCGTTGGCTTCGGCTTGCTGTAGTTTCAATAAAAATTCCGCATCGTCCAGTATCAATAGGGTATCGCCTTTTTTTACCCATTGATTATCTTTTACCAATACTTCTTTGATGTATCCTGAAACTTTCGGAATTACAGGAGATATTTTGGCTTCAATCTGGGCATCGTCCGTAATTTCATGGTGAAGCCCGTGATTGTAAACATAAAAACCATACCCACCACCAATAATTAACATGGCAGCTAAAGCTATGAGAAATTTACTGTTGATTTTCTTTTTCTTTTCGTTTTCCATTCGTGTAAATATTTATTGCTAAACCTGATTTTCTTTTCCCAAGGAAAAGGATTCAGGTCTGACGCCTTTATTTTTTATTTATTGATATTCAAGTAATTAAGTAAATTTCCGGAGGTGTATTGAATTTGATACCAGGCAATTTGTTGATCCGAAACTCCCAATTTTTGGTTTATTTCAGACTGAAGCTCCTGCAATTCTGCTTCCAGTAACTGGTCTGTATCAGCTAATCCGTTGTTGCTTTTGTTGGTAACAATCCGGAGGTTTTCTTTGGCTTGCACCAGGGCTTCTTCGTAAACTTTCTGCTTCTTTAAAGTCAACTCGTAGTTTTTCACAGCATCATTGACTTCAATCCGAGCATTCTCTTCTGCGGCAGTTAGTGTTTGTTGGGCATGTTGTAACTCCAAACGGGCTGTCTTGACCTCACTCTTGTTTTTATAAAGTGATGAAATATTGTATTTAACCGCCAATCCAAAATTAAGTGCATTGGAAACAGTAACCAGATTTGGCACATAAGCATTAAGCCATCCTCCGGTAAGAGCAATTGTCGGGAAAAAGGCAGATCGTGATAATTCTACACCGGTCTTTTTCATTTCAATTTGCTTGCTCAGTAAACTCAAATCTTTACGATTGGAAATGCCCGTGATTGGATTTGCAATCTGAGGCATATTTTGAGCTTCCAATTCTACTTGAAAATCAAGATCAGGATCGCGTTGCAGCCAGGTGTTGAGTTTGTATTGCAACTTACTAAATGTACTCTTAGCCTCTTCCAGCGAAATTTCCACATTCGATCTCTGAAGTTTCGCTTTTAACAAGTCGTTTTGTGGCATTATTCCGTTGTCTACAAAATTACTGTAATCAATAATCCGTCGATCAGACCGAGCCAGGTTTTCCTCCAAAACCTCAATCATTTGTTCGGTTTTGTACATTGTAAAATAAAGATTCAGTGTTTGCCAGGCTACATTTTCGGCTTTTAAATCAGCTGAAATCTCACTTGCCGAAATAAATTGCTCCGACTGAATCAAGCTGTTTTTTAGTTTAAAACCTGTAAAGAGGGGCAATGAAGCGTTAAGCCCACCAAAGGCAATCATTTTAGGAACCGGTAAAGCTGCCGCGGGGCTGTCTGTTCCTTCCGTAGTACCGGTTTGTTGCTGAGTCTTTAAGTTTAAATTGGGAGCATAAGGCAAATACATCAACTGACCGGAAATTCCCAGTTCGGGTAATCTGGCTTCTTTCACACTTTGGTTTTTGCTCTGGGCAATGCCAATGTTTGTTTTTTCTGCCTTTAACGAAGAACTCACTTCCAGGCCTTTTTCGATAGCCTCTTTCAGGCTAAGTACGGATTTGTTTTGGCCCAAACTCCATTGCGAAAGCAGCAATAAAGGAATTAAAAGGGCATTTTTTAGCTTACTCATGATACAATAAAATAGCTTTTAATGAGTGAAATAATTGAGTTTTGATCTTTTGTTTAGTTTGTTCTTCGAAAGTCTTTTTTGGATTCAAATTCCAGCGAAAACGATAGTATTTCTCATTCAGGGCGTAGTTGGACATAGTGCCATTAACCAGCGAAATCACCGCATCGGTATTGGTTATCGGATTAAATTCTCCTTTTCGGATTCCTTCTGAAAGCACCTGATCGATCAGATCGAAATTGGCTGATTTCATTTTTTGAATTTGCTCGTAAACCACAGTTGAGTCTAGATAAGCCATTTCCTTCAGCATGATTTTGTGGAAAGAAAAATTGGCAAAAACCTTCTCAAAATAATTTTCGGTGAGTTTTATTATCTTATCGAGCTGGCTTAGTGAATCATCCTGAACAATGATTTCCGTTTTTATTTTGAGGTCACTGGAGCGATGAATAAAGAGAGCCTCCATCAGTTTTTCCTTGGAGCCAAAGTAATAGCTCACCATGGCCAGGTTGATTTTTGCTCTTTTCGAAATCTCCCGAATACTGGCAGCCTCAAATCCTTTCTCCGAAATCACCTCTTCGGCAACTTTTAGAATGGCTGTCTTTTTTTCATTGAATTCCATTTAAACGATCGTTTAATTTTCACTCAAATTTAATTAAACGTTTGTTTTATTTTTCTTAATTTAAATCTGTTTTTTTTGAAATTCTTGAATTAGTGCAAAAGAATGGATAGATAATAATGGAGTTGGGGTTTGTGTTTTTAAGAAAGACAATTATCGCTGAATACTCAGACACAAAGTGCTCCAAGTATGGGCACCATGTACTCCAAGGTTTTTAGCCTAATTTCGGATAGGAACGCACAAAGTAAAAAGGAACTTTTCACCCTTTTATGAATGGCTTGTTGCTCTCTATTTCAAAGAAACCTTAACTTTTTTAGCTCTTGAGGTATATTGTATAAAGCTTTTGCTTACTGTTTTATCCAAAGTATTGATCGATATTTTTTCATTTCCCGAACCAGAGAATTCAAAATGCGAATCAGCGGTATTATTGAATTGTAAGCCGGATATGCTAATTTCCTTACTATTCTGTATTTGACCTATGGTATTTGAATTTGTAAAAAGGCCAACATGGTCTAACGTTATATTTGTTGCTTCGATACATACCAAACCCTTATTGCTGCTAAAATTGCTATTGGCAATGTGGATGTCAGATATATTCAATTCCGGCAAGCCACGAAGCAAAATGGCCGTTTCGGCACCTTTGCACATCACATTATCAATATAAAATTCCCTAAAAGAGGGCGTGCCAGCATTTAATGGTTCGGACTTTATTTCGGGCAATACATTTTCTTCTCCTTCCAACGGAACCGGATCTTTCGCTTCGTAATACATATCAAAAAGTACCGCTTCACCGGGGATATTGTTCATGTTTATATCAGAAATGTAGATTTTCTCTACCACTCCTCCCCTGTCGCGTTTGGTTTTAAAACGAAGTCCAATGTCCGTTCCGAGAAAATTGCAATTGGTAACATACATATTTTTAACACCACCCGACATCTCGCTTCCAATCACAAAACCACCGTGGCCATGAAAAACGGTATTATTGCGAATGATAAAATTCTGAGTTGGCATTCCTTTTTTGCGGCCCTCTTCATCCCTGCCCGATTTGATACAAATGGCATCGTCTCCTGTATCGAATGTGCTTCCTTCCACTATTCCATTGCTGCAGGATTCAAGATCCAAAGCATCGTTATTTTGGCCAAACCAGGGGTTTTTTACATGTACATTTCTAATGGTAAGATGTTCGCACATCAAGGGATGCAGGGTCCAGGCCGGTGAATTCAGAAAAGTTACTCCCTCCAAAAGTACATTGCGACAGTTGGTAAGACTTACCATATTAGGCCTTAAGAAATCCCTGATTTTTTCGTAATCTTCTTTGGTTTTTCCATCCACCTTTTTATTGGTCCACTCCATATTTTCATTACCGTATTTCGAGGCTTCCGAAGGATACCAGGTATCTTTCTTGTCATTGAGCACACCACCTGTTTTTAGCAAGGCAGACCATTGCGAGTCCGTCAGTTTTGACTTTTTCACCTGCTTCCATACCTGCCCGGCACCGTCCATGGTGCCTTTGCCCGTGATGGTTATATTGGTGAGATTCACTCCCCAGATTAGTGCCTGACACCTGTAAGCGATGTTACCTTCCCAGGTAGTTTCTACCACCGGATAGTCATTTCGGTTATCACTAAACTGCAATAAAGCTCCATCTGAGAGGTGAAGATTCACATTACTTTTAAGTACCAAAGGGCCTGTAAGCCAGAAACCTTTAGGAATAAGTACTGTACCACCACCTTTCGAACTCGCCATTTCAATCGCCTGATTAATTGCCGGTGAGTTAAGATTTCTTCCCCCGGAAACAGCCCCATAGTCTCGGATATCAAAGGTATCCGCTTTGAAATGAGGTGAATTTACCACGGGTAGTTGAAATTCGTAAGTCTGTGGATAAGCCGATTTCTTTAACCAATTGCGAAGCGGTAAACCTTTATCCATAATTTCTTTGGCAACCAAATTTGCCATCTCACGGGCTCCGTAAGGCGAAAAGTGGGTATTGTCTTCCTTGCCATCCGGAAACTTGGCATAGATACCTCCTCCAAAATTCATAAATAAATCTTTGGAAGCTTCTTCACCGAGTTTTTCAATCAAGGCCTGGCTGCTAGCTGTAAGATCAATTAAATCAGTTTGGGTATTTTTAGCGACTTCTCTTACTACTCCGGGATATTCTCCATGTTGGTCTACAAATTTATTTTCATCGTCAAATTTTCTTCTCATCACAGGAGTAAGCAAAACCGGAATGGCTCCTTTTGATCTTGATTCGGAGATATATCTTTCGAGATTTTTTCGATAATCCGTTTGAGGTGCTGCGTAGCGGCTAGTATCATTCATTTTTTGATCGTTATGCCCGAATTGTATAAAAACATAATCGCCTAATTGCAGCTGATCAAAGATTTTCTTCCAGTGGCCTTCCGTTCGGAAACTTTTGGTACTTCTACCATTTAGAGCATAATTTTTAATTTCAACCTGATCGGTAAAAACTTCGTTAAAAACTTGCCCCCAGCCTGTTTCCGGGAAATCATAAGCTTGCTTATTAGCCATGGTGCTATCGCCAATCATAAAGATTCTTATTTTCTGATTTTCAGAAGTAAAGGAAATGGTAATAAATGCAAAGAGGAAAATAAGGTACTTTATTTTATTTCAAGATTATATTGGTATTGAAAATAAACAAATAGTAGTAAGAGATTTTACCGAAAACTGTGTAATGCGTTTAAATAAAAAACCGGGCTCAGATTTTTGGTCTTTTGCCCGGTATTAGAATTGGAATAAGAATTATCTTAATTGATTCAGATTTACGAAATCCATATCTGTAAAGTCTTTGTTTTCACCTGCCATTCCCCAAATAAAGGAATAGTTGGCAGAGCCGGCACCTGCATGAATGCTCCAGGGAGGCGAAATAATCGCCTGATGGTTTTGTATCCACATGTGACGTGTTTCATCCGGCTTACCCATAAAGTGCATGACACCCTGATTTTCAGGTATATCAAAGTAAAAATAAACTTCGCTTCTGCGGTCATGAACATGAGGCGGCATGGTATTCCAGATACTGCCGGAACTTAGAACCGTAAGGCCCATTACCAACTGGCAACTCATGATACCATCGTTATGAATGTACTTATATATCGTGCGGTTATTCGAAGTTTCTGCTGCTCCGAGATTCACGGGAGAAGCATCTTCTTTAGCAAAATGTCTGTTTGGGTAGTTTTGATGAGCCGATGCAGATAGCAGGAAAAATTTCGCAGTATCTTCACCAGATACAGATTCAAAACTCACTTCTTTGGTACCTTTTCCTAAATAGACACAACCCAGTTTTTCAACCCGGAAACTCTCACCATCCGCATTAACAAGACCGGTTCCGCCCAGATTAATAATTCCCAATTCTCTTCTTTCCAGAAAATACTCGCTTTTCAAATCATGATAAGTACCCAGGCTAACTGCCTTGGTTGCCGGAATTACCCCACCTAATACCAGGCGATCGTAATGCGTATAAGTCAATCGGATACTATCATTCGCAAAGGCCTCTTCCACCAGAAAGTTTTCACGTAATTCCTTGGTATTCATTCTCTCCACTTCTCGCGGACTACTTTCGTATCTTGTGGTCATATTGGTTTATTTTTGAAATAAGGCTTAAAATTTTAACCTTAAAAATATATTTTTTTTACATTTTATTGACAAATCGATTCTAGCTTTCTGCCACTTATTTAAAGATCAATCACTATAAAAAATACGATCAATAAATCAGCAAAAAACCTACTCCCTAATTACTAAGCACTAAAACCTAATCCCTAAAACCTAACCACTAAACCCTACCTCCCCATCCAGCCACCATCCACCATAAGAATGGTACCATGAATATAATCAGCTAATGAAGAACTTAAGAATGTAACCGGACCCTTAAAATCTTCCGGCTCGCCCCATCTTCCGGCAGGAATTCTGCCCAAAATAGAAGCCGATCTTTCCGGGTCGTTTCGCAGTGCTTCCGTATTATCCGTAGCAATGTAGCCTGGAGCAATTCCGTTTACATTTACACCTTTTCCTGCCCACTCATTAGCAAAAGCTTTAATAAGGCTACCAATAGCACCTTTACTTGCCGCATAACCCGGCACATTAATTCCACCTTGAAATGTCAGTAAGGATGCGGTAAAAACTATTTTACCTGAACCTCTCTCAATCATTTCTTTCCCAAACTCACGGGTAAGAATGAATTGAGCATCGAGATTTATTTTAATTACTTTATCCCAAAACTCGTCGGGATGTTCAGCTGCTGGTGCCCGTAATATGGTGCCTGCATTATTAATCAGAATATCGACTTGAGAATGTTCTTTTTTTACTTTTTCAATGAAGGTATAAATGGATTCGCGATCGGCAAAATCTGCCTGATAAGCGTAAAACTTCCTTCCTAAAGCCTCTACATTCTTAGAAACTTCAGAACCCTTTTCAGGCATTGAACCCGAAACACCGATTATGTCGGCACCGGCTTCTGCCAAACCCTCTGCCATGGTTTTTCCTATACCTCTGTTACATCCTGTAACCAACGCCAGCTTACCCGAAAGATCAATTTGAATCATTTTTTCTATTGTACTTTTCCAATAAATAATATTGGTCTGAAAAGTATTTAAATACCTGAGAGTACTGTAAGCTTAGCCTTTAAATAGCCCTATATCCAAATTAAAGCCGATAATTATTTATGCAAACGATTTCGGGATCGTTATCAAACTCTGTTTTTTGTCTACAAAAGTTTATTTTTTGGAATTAAATGGATACAATAGTTATCTTTACTTGCTTGTATATCGAGCTATTTACCTTTAACACTGTTGTATTTTAACCGGATTTAAGTATTGGGATCAGTAACTATTAAAGATATTGCCAAGGCATTGAATCTTTCTACCTCCACGGTATCGAGAGCTTTACGTGATAGTTATGAGATAAGTACTGAAACAAAAAATCTGGTGGTTAATTATGCTAAAGAGGTAAATTATCATCCGAATCCTATTGCTCTCAGTCTTAAGGAAAACAAAAGCTGGTCTATCGGAGTGATTGTTCCTGAAATTGCGAACAATTTCTTTTCTAACCTCATTAATGGCATTGATGAAATTGCTCACGAGCGAAATTACCACGTAACCATTTACCAAAGTAAGGAGTTGCTCGAAAGGGAAAAAGATGCCATAATTCATGCATTTGCCCGAAAATACGACGGCCTTATCATATCATTGGCCGACTATA
This sequence comes from Jiulongibacter sp., assembly GCA_024645245.1. Taxonomy (GTDB): domain Bacteria; phylum Bacteroidota; class Bacteroidia; order Cytophagales; family Spirosomataceae; genus JAHEBN01. Next base: position 20,439 of record JAHEBN010000056.1, read on the forward strand.
CAGACGATTTAGGTTACATAAAAGATTTGCAGGATAATGGTTATAACATCGTTTTTTGCGACAGGGTACCCGATTCGTTTGAGTGCCACAAAGTGGTTGCCAGTAATTTTAAAGGAGCTTTTGAAGCTACCGAACACCTGATAAAAAACGGAAGAAAAAAAATTGCTCATATTACCTCGGCACGAAACCTTTCGACATCTAAGGAAAGGCTCAATGGCTATTTGGCAGCATTAGAAAAACACGGAATTCCCAAAAACGATGACCTAATTATCTACTGTGCAAGCGATTCAGAAACAGCCTTTAAGGTAATAAAAGACATGATGCTTTCTCAAAATCCGGATGCCTTTTTTACGGCATCGGATCGCCTCGCATTGCATTGTTACGCGGCAATTAATGAACTCAACCTTAAAGTTCCTGATGACATTGCTTTTATAGGTTTTACAAACCTGAAAGAGGCTTATCTGTTATCGCCACCGCTCACTACCGTTATTCAACCTGCCCTGGAAATGGGGCGTACAGCAGGAGATTTATTGATTAATCTGATTGAAAACAAAAAGAAGATTACCGGCTTCCAGAATATTGAATTGGCGACCACGCTGCAAATCAGGGAATCCAGCTCCTGATTTTATTCAGAAACTAAAATTTTAACTGGCCCTAATAAACCAGAATCCACTGTTTTCCAAGCCATTGCATCAAAAGGAGTGTAAGTAATGTCCACGAAATTAATGTCATAAAATTTCCGCCATTGCACTTTTTCTTTTTCCATATACCTGACCCTGTTTGCGGACAAATTCCTGACTATTACTTCCAGTTTATTATTTTCAGAAAGACTTCCCGCCGGAATTTCCAATTCAAAAGGTAAAGACCAGGCTGTACCCATATTTTTTCCATTTAAAAATATTTCAGCGGTTTCCCGTACATCACCTAGTGAAATTCTGGCAGTTTTACCTTTGCAGGCTTTACACGAAAACGAAGTTGAATATTTGGCGTAACCGCTGAAATATTTAGCCGCGGAATCGGGAGCCAATGTCCAGGATTTAAGCTCCTTGGTTTTATAAGATTGTGGAATGAAAGGTTCGCCAGAGATAAATTCCACTGTCCATTCTTTATTAAGGGAGATCGCTTTTTCAGTTTTTTCTTTTGCTTCAAAATCCGTCAGGTCAGATTTGTTTGTGAATTTCAAAAATACACTTTCACCGGGAGCCAGGTTTAAGAAGAATTCTGTTTTACCATTTCCTGAATTCAAACTTTTTACCAGAACCCGTTCATCTTTCAAAGGATCGTATTTTTCAAGAAAATCAGCGGTAGAATTTAAGCTGATATTTCCTTTTGTAAAAACATTGGAAAGATTCGTAAGGAAATAGACTTTTCCCTCGTCCGTTTTTTTACGTGTCCATTTAATGCCTGAATCCGCCAGATTTTCTGCCAGATAATTCAACGGCAATTCCGCTTTCAGATTTTTTACCACATTCCAGTTTTGATTCAATAAATCTTTAAGTTCCTGATCATTAAGCTTGTAATTGTTGTATCCTGCCGTTTTTCCCGGTAATTTTCCCAGAAAAACAATTTTTGCACCTTTATTTCGAAGTTTATCTAAATATTGCATTGTTTCCAGCGGAATGTATTCCATTGGTGGCAAAAGCAAGGCTTTATAGCTTGCATTGCCTGAAGTTTTCCACTTTTCACCAGAAAAATCACTTTCCAATAATTGCTTATCGGATATAAAATCAAAGTTGTAACCCGTATTTCGAAGACTGTCTAACAAGGCCTCAAAGCCATTTTCAAAAATGCCTTGTTTAATGCTGTGCACATCAATAGGATGCGTTTTTCCTTTTCTCCCTACTTGATGCCACATATCCCAAATGGGCAGGTAAAGCAGGAAATCATTATCTGGTTTACTGTTTTGCAAGATTTGCTGACAATTCTCCACATATTTATTCAGGAAATGCAGTTCATTGGCAAAATGACTTTGGGGATTAAAATTGGTACTTGCATAAAAAAGCCATCCCGGCCACTTGGCAGAGGGTGGCGAATAGGGAACACCGTGATAAAAAATATGATTAACACCTGCCACGAAAGATTCATCCACAATGGGCTTTATTTGGGATAGAGAAACTTTAAAATGATTTCCTAGCCAGGTTGCTGTTTCACTGGAAACCAGCGATTTACCACTTACATGTGCGGCAGAAGATGCTAGTTTCATTAATAACTCATTCGGGGTTCCAAAACGCGAAGGGTCGTAATCCGGATCCATGCGATACCCGGGAATAGCATAAGGCTTACTGCCAAAAAATTCGGTTTCCGGCACATCGGCAGCGGCGTACAAATCCAGTAGATTGGCTGGCGAACCATGAGCTTCATCCCTTGCAATTTTCCCGTATTTATGCGAAAAGTCAACCCAGGTTTGGGTGAAATCAATGAGCAAGAGATCTGAGAGTGTATAGTGATAATCGGCCAGGATTCGCTTCTGTTCATCTGTTTCGGCTGTTTTTAGTTTCAGCACTTCCAGATGATCATTTAAATCATAGCCTCTAAGACTTTTAAACTTTTCCAGAAAATTTGAAGTCCAATTGGCATCGTATACTTCGTATGAATCGCTGTAAAAAGCCCGAACACCGTAATTCTTGATTTTAAAAACAGAGTCAAAGTTTTGCAGATATTTTTCGGTAGATGCTTTGCTAAAGTGGTCAAGCACAAGCCCTTCACCGCCGGGAGCGGCACGCTTCACCTTTTGACCTGTATTTAAGGTGATCAGATTTCCTTTATCATCAAAATCGAATTTCATGGCCGCCATACCTTTTTCCACTTGTGGTCCGCCAAACGGCCAGCCTGTACCTAAAGTCATGTCGATTCCGAGTCCTAATTTTCCTGCTTCCTCGACAGTATAATCCAGCATTTTAAGCCATTCTTCGCTTAAAAATGGCAAAAATTTACTCTCCTCACCCTTTACCCCATAGATTGGAATGATATGCATGCCTCCGAAACCAGCATCTGCATAGCTTTTGAGGTTTGCTTTAAGATCAGCTTCATTTACAGCTGAGCCCATCCACCACCAATACGCCCATGGTTTGGCGGTATTGTATTGAGCCTGAGCCAAAAAGGGCATTGTGATCAATAATAGCAGTAATAAAACAGACTTTAGTGAAACTTTTTTCATTCGTTAAGGTATATACTAACACGAAGATAGCTTTCATAAATTCCCGACTGTCCTGCACCGTGTTGAGGCTCAATTACTCCAATTCTAAAACAATTACAGAAGCTGGAGCCAAACTAACTTTTAATCCGCTACCGCTTAAGGTGGCTCCTTTGAAAACGTTGGGTTTAACTTTATCCGGCTGAGTAAAGGTATTGTAATCCTGAATTTTGGCAGATTTCAATTCGCGTCCACTAACTTTACTGTACTTTCCGCCTCTTAAATCCACTTCGATGCTTTGCGATTTATTGGGATCAATATTGCTTATTGAAATATGTACTTTCCCGTTAGAATCTTTGGATGCAGAAACCGAAACCGCAGGCAATTTGGCACCATCTAATACATAATCCACCGTCTTAAAACTTATTGGAATCAAAGTAGCATCCTGATGCACTTTGTACATTTCCATCACATGATAAGTCGGTGTCAGTATTATTCTTTCTTCATCCGTAAGGATTACAGCCTGTAAAACATTAACAACTTGTGCCAGATTGGCCATTTTTACCCGATCGGCGTGATTGTTGAAAATATTGAGTGTCATACCTGCAAGTAAGGCATCACGCATGGTATTTTGTTGATACAGGAATCCACCATTTGTGCCGGGTTCCACATCGTACCATCCACCCCACTCATCCACCATCATTGCCACTTTTTTTGCCGGATCATACTTATCCATAATGGTGGCATGACCGGAAACTATTCTTTCCATATCCCAAGCCCGTGTCATGGTAGTAAAGTATTCTTTCTCGCTGAATTCCGTTGCTGAACCTTTTTTACCCCAATCTATTACCGAATAGTGATGCACACCTACACCCTGTAACATATTATGCGGAATATCCCGCATAAGCACCTCTGTCCAATGATAATTGTCATCACTTGCACCGGAAGCAATTCGGAATACTCGCTCATCTTTTTCCCAGGAGGTGTTTACATAAGTTGAATATCTTTTGTAAATATCTGCGTAATATTCCGCTGTCATGTTCCCACCGCAGCCCCAGGCTTCATTGCCTATACCCCAGTATTTCACTTTAAAAGGTTCCGGATGACCGTTTTCTGTACGTAATTTCGACATCGGACTTTTTCCTTCA
>JAHEBN010000208.1 GCA_024645245.1 Jiulongibacter sp.
TTCCATAAGTACTCATAAGTAAAAAAAGAGCTGAGATAATGGTTGTTTTTTTCATATTTAAAAGGGTTGAAGTTTTAATAATTAATAAGCCGGATTGCCGGGTCTTCCGTATTTTTTTGAGGCATCGTCTATTACCAGTACCCAATCGTTTCCTGCACCGGCAGACGGTGGAACCGCATTGAAGGAGCCGAAGTTTTGCAAATTGCCAATTGCAAATGTGGCACCTGTTCGTGGGTCATACCAGGTTATGCTTAATTGTTGAGCTTTTAGCCCCGAAGTATTTATTATGGAATTCTTACCTGTAGGAAAATATACAAACGCATAGGTGCCGGCATCATCCCTTGTGGCAATTACATAGTCGGCATCATCTGCTTGATTGCCTTCTATCATGCCTTGGTCAGGTATTCGATCAAGATATGGGCGTGAAAGCATCAGGTTTTTCAGGTGTTTCATCTGATTGGCCATAGGTAATTTCAGAGCTTCTGTCCATGGTCTTAAGGGGCCATTGATTGGTTTACGCGAGTTGTCATACATTTGCCATATATCGTGACAGCCGTAAGTTTGACCAGCTGCCCCGGCAAATACACTCCAATACATCATCTTTCGGATATCCTGCGGCACACTGTAACCCAATTTTTTTGCATTAAAGCAATTCGGGTGATCTTCGTAAAGTGGTTCGCCGTCAAGAGTTGGCTTTACAGGTTTTAAGTTATAGTCGTAGCTAATGTTTTTGTAGGTAGGCTTTTCAGGGCAATGGCCTGTTTGGTGCATATTGAAGCTTAGCCAGTCATCATTATGAAACCAGGTGCTGGAGCCGCCGCCGGTACTTGGCTGTGGGTGAAAGGTAAAAATTCCTTTTCTGAAAATTCCCAGACCTTCCCTTATGCCATTGGCCATTGATCTCCACACTGCTACATCTGTTGTTCTTTCTCTGGGGTTTCTATCGCCACCCAGTACCCAGATAATGTTATTATTTGGTCGATAGTGCAGACCTATCCAATTACCATATTTAAAGGCAGTTTCTTCATTAAAAATTTCCGGGCCCTCTCCCCATTTGTCTTTAAAGACTTTGTCGCCCCAAGTAGGTAATAGAGCTATATAAATGCCGAGTGATTCTGCTTTTTGAATGATGTAATCTACATGCTTAAAATATTCAGGGTTGGTTTTCATGGGATTTATGGTAAGCAGAGGTTTCTCGCCATAGGCATTTGGAGTTTGCAGACCGTCTATTTCAGCCAAAGCTACTGCCTGTATTACATTAAATCCTTGTGCCGCACGGGTTTCCAGATACTGATCGGCTTCTTCCCGATTTAGCCGGTGAAAAAGTTCCCAAGCCGTATCTGCAGTCCAGAAAAAAGGTTTTCCATCTTCTGTTATCAGAAAGCGACCATTTTCTGAAACTTTAATTTGTGGTAATTGAGCGAAAGTTTGTAAAGTGATAAATAGTAAGAAAGAATTTAGGACTATTTTCTTCATTTTCTAATGGGTAAGTTTGCGTTTACTTCTTTTTTCCAGGCCGTTAATTTTTCGAATAATTCTTGTTTTACCAAAGGTAAGGCCAAAGTCAAATCATTTTCTTCGGCAATATCTTCTTTTAGGTTATATAATTCCAAATGATTGTCTTCATAAAATTCCAATAGTTTGTAGTCGCCGTACTTTATGGCAGAAGAAGGCCTGCCTAATTGATTGCTGAAATGTGGATAATGCCAGAAAAGAGGTCTTTCTTTAATTTGTGGTTTATCAGAAATAAATGCCTCACTTACGCTTTCTGCATCCGGACTTAAATTTTCTTTTTCACCAATAAGATCGAGTAAAGTCTCACCAAAATCTATGTTGGAAAATGAGAAATCGGATTGTGCATTTCCCGGAATATGTCCTGGCCATGACACTATTGCAGGAATACGTACGCCACCTTCGTATACATGTCCTTTCCATTTTTTATAAGGAGCCAGATTGGTGGGTATTGGGCCTAATTCGTCGAGACCAAGGCCGCCATTGTCGGAGGTGAAAATGAAAATGGTATTTTCTAATTGATCATTTGCCTTTAATTTTTGATAAATTTTGCCAACTCCCTCATCCAGTGACTCCAGCGTGGCTGCATAATATGGATTGTAATAGCCGTCAAATTTATTGTATTTCAAAAAGTATTTTTTGAGTTTATCGCCTCTGGGAATTATAAATACATGTGGTGCCGAGTAGGCCATATACAAGAAGAAAGGTTTCTGATTTTGCTGGTCGATAAATTCCAGGGCATAATCTGTAAGTTTATCTGTCAGGTAATGAGTTCCATCATCAGTCCAAGTGTTTTCAAAGCTACCTTCAGCAATGCTGTAGTTGTAATAATCCAGGCCGTTTTTGGTAATCATCCTGCTGTAATCGAAGCCTTGTTCCCAGGGATTTTGTCCTTTGTTACTACCCAAATGCCATTTTCCTATCATTCCCGTATTGTATCCATGTGTTTTTAACTTTTCGGCTAAAGTAATTTCTTGGGTGTCCAGGTAGGGTGTCCAATTGGCAGGCTCGATAGGTGAAAAAGGATCTCTGCGGTTTCCAACCAAAAAATTAGTGAGATGAAGTCGGGCGGGGTGTTTGCCAGTCATAATGGCTGCACGCGATGGAGAACATATCGGGCTGGCAGCATAAGCATTGCGAAACAGCATTCCTTTTCTTGCCAACGAATCCAAATAGGGAGTTTCATTGTAGGGATTACCGTAGCATCCAAGATCTGTAATACCCAGATCATCGGCCAGAATAAATACTACATTGGGTTTTTGCTGTGAAAATGCAGCCCAACCTGTTAAATAAAATAGTAAATGTAAAATCTGGTTTAATTTCATTATTAACTACAAAAGGGTTGAATTAATAGCCTAATATAGTCAGAAAGACCGAAACTTGTTTTTGAATTTTATTTGAAGAATTAAATTACTGACTCGTAAATAAATACCAAGTCCAATACCGGGTTTTTCTTTATGACTTTAATAAGATCTCCGTTTTGGTAAAAATACCGATCTTTGTTTTTATCCAAAATGCCGGAATATTCACCATTCCTTATTTTTTTAATTTGGATAAAATCACCGTAATACTCGGCGTATGCAAGATTACTTTGTATGGGTTCATTAAAAAAGAGACTGGAAAATGAGTATAAAATCTGGCCATTCAGGTTTTTTTTAAAATGTTGTTTTTCTTGTTTGGAATTAATAGAAAAACCTTGATCCGTTTTGGTGGTTCGTGTATAAAAATGGCCTTTTTTGGAAAATACATCTGCATTAGAGCTGATCATGCCCTTGTTGGTAAAATTGCTTTTTACATCGTAATTTAGTTTTGCATGGTATAATAATAAATTTACTTTAATATTGCTTTTAACGGTGTATTGAGTTTCGCCAACAAGATTGATTGTTTTGCTTGCAATGATTTCTCCCACTTTTATACCTGCTACTTCAACCCTGTAATTTCGTAAAATACTACTACCTTGACTAAAGACAAGCAGCGAAGAGAAAGGCAGGAAAATTAAAAGCAGGATTCGGATCATTACCAATATACGGTAATGCCCTTGCTTAAGTTTATTTTTTAATCAATTGAGGTTCGATAAGCGTGATGATCATGGTTTTCAGGTTATTTTTTTTCACCATTTTCATCAGAATATTGTTTTTGTAAATGTATTTCTCCTCTTTATTATCGTATATTCCCTTGTAGGAGCCATCCGGATTTTTCGAAAGAGAAATAAAGTCGCCGAAGTATTCGGCATAAATATGACTTTGGTTTTTGGGCTCTTCAAAATACATGCTGGAAGATGTACAGGAAATCAATTGATCCAGGTTTTTGGTAAAAGTAATTTTTTCTTGTTTGGAGTCTATCCAGTATAAATTACCCGTTTTTTTTTGGGTTGTGGTGAAATAGTTATCGTCGTTAGATTTTATTTTCACATATGAAGAAACCATTCCTTTCTGGTCAAAAACCGTATGTACATCGTAGTTGAGATCCAGCTTATACAATAATAGATTTACTTTGACATTGGTAATCAGTTTGTAATTAATCTGACCATTGGGTAGGTGTATCTTTTTTGCAACTATTTCACCTACATTAAAACCGGAAACTTCTACATTGTATCGGCGAGACTCCTCGGCAAGAGGAGCATTTGGACTCAAAAGCCCAATCAGAAAACTGATTGCCAGACTGATTTTAAGCAACATGGAATTATTGTACTATATTTTTGAGTTGACTAGTCGACTCCGGCGTATTCTACTTTGGTAGCTTTAGTTTCGAGAAAGAAGCCATCAAATTCCACCAGAATCTCGTCCAAGGTAGTGAAAATTTCCTGAGGATCAAGACTTTGTACTAATTTCATACGATGTTCCTTAAAATGAGGCAGTCCACGGAAATAGTTGGTGTAGTGCCTTCGCATTTCTAAGATTCCCTGGCGTTCGTTTTTCCATTCTATCGAAAACTTCAGGTGCTGTTTACAGGCTTGAACCCGCTGTGCCATGGTTGGTGGAGGTAAATGATTTCCCGTAGCAAAATAATGCTTGATTTCATTGAAAATCCAGGGATAGCCTATGGCCGCCCTGCCTATCATAATTCCATCAATTCCGTATCTGTTGCGGTATTCCAGGGCTTTTTCGGGTGAGTCTATATCGCCATTGCCGAAAATTGGGATTTGAATTCGTGGGTTGTTTTTAATTTTAGCGATAAGTGTCCAATCCGCTTCGCCTTTATACAATTGAGCACGCGTGCGGCCATGAATGGTTAGAGCTCTTATTCCTACATCCTGTAGCCTTTCGGCCACCTCTTCAATGTTTTTGGTTTGTTCATCCCAGCCTAATCTGGTTTTTACGGTCACCGGCAAATCGGTGGCTTTTACTACGGCTTCGGTCATTTTCGTCATCATGGGTATATCCTGAAGCAATGCAGCTCCTGCACCTTTACAAGCCACTTTTTTTACCGGGCAGCCGTAATTTATGTCGATCAAATCCGGGTTTACTGCTGAGGCAATTCGTGTGCATTCGGCCATGGTATCTACATCCGAGCCAAAAAGTTGCACACCAATTGGACGTTCATACGGAAAAATATCCAGTTTTTGTTTGCTTTTCCATGCATCCCGTATGAGGCCTTCGGAAGAGATAAATTCCGTGTACATCATATCCGCTCCGTTTTCTTTACACACCTGCCGGAAAGGAGGGTCACTCACATCTTCCATAGGTGCAAGTAAAAGCGGGAATTCTCCCAGATCTATGTTGCCTATTTTTGCCAAAATGCTATATTCTATTATTGAATTTGGGTAAACAGTAATTATGCTGCAAATTTACAGCAATTAAACCCGATTTTATGAATTTTGATAAGGTTTTGGCAAAAATGAGCGAAGAACGCCCCGCACTTTCCTCCATTTTATTGGTTATTGGTATCTTGTTGATTGCCATGGTTATTGGTAATGTACTTGCTGCTGTGGTGATGATTTTTATGGTGGGTGCAGGAGTTAGTGATTTACCTAATATTCAGCAAATGCTTACCTCAAGCGATAAAGGCTGGTGGGCCATGATTGCAGGTCAGGGATTGGCATCTGTCATTACTTTCATTTTAGCCGGTATTATTTATTGGGTATGGGTAGAAAAGAAAAAACCGAAGGAACTTAATTTTAATGGCATTCCAAAATATGCTGTTTTTGGATTGGCTATTTTGATTGAATTGTGTTTTTTACCTTTAAATGGTTGGTTGCAAAGCTTAAATGAGGCTTTTGTTTTTCCCGAATCCTTATCTGGCTTGGAAAGAACACTGAAGGCCATGGAAGAGAGCCTTGCTGAAACTACGGAGTTTCTTACCCAAATCGATACTTTTCCCAAGTTAATTTTTGGCTTACTGGTAATTGCTGTGATTGCAGGAGTAGGAGAGGAGTTGATTTTTCGTGGTTTAATTCAACGTAAATTGTATGCCGGAATGAAAAACCCTCATGTAGCTATATGGCTGGCTGCTTTTATTTTTGCCGCAATTCACATGCAGTTTTATGGTATTCTGCCACGAATGATGTTGGGGGCTATGTTTGGCTACTTTTTTTACTGGACAGGCAATCTTTGGGTGCCTATCGCAGCACATATTTTTAATAATGCTTTTGCTGTGATTGTCTATTATTTGATTCACACCGGTCATGTAAGTAAAGAAATGGAAGACATGGATAATTTTCCGGTTCCAGTGATTGTGATGTCTGTATTTATAAGCTTAGGATTGATGTGGCTTTTTCAAAAAAATACCCACAAAATAGTCCATAATAATCCATAAAAAGCTTATTAGTAGATACTTGTATCAAAAGTCGAATTCCACTTGGGTTATTCGG
>JAHEBN010000209.1 GCA_024645245.1 Jiulongibacter sp.
GCTTTATTTGGGACTTATGGTGTAGGTTATATATTAAAAAAGAGCATTGATCGACCACGTCCTTTTATCGATCATCCTGAATTTGTTCCTTTTAGATTTAAAGAATCCGGTTCAATGCCCTCCGGTAGTACAGCTGTAGCTTTTTCTTCAGCTACAGCACTTACTTTGGTTACCAAAAAATGGTATGTGGCAATTCCGGCTTATACTTATGCAGGAGCTGTGGCTTACAGTCGACTTCATCTGGCAGAACATTATCCTACTGATGTACTTGCAGGAGCAGTTTTGGGTGCAGGTTCTGTAATTATATCTAGAAAACTCACCAATTGGGTTAATAAGAAAAGGTAAAAGGAGTAAAAGAAATGAGCGAAGGCCTCTTTTAAGTACGATTGGTGAATTTCTAAATACTTTTTAATTTTGATTTTAAATCATCAAACAGAAATACATTTCCCAAAAAACCTATTCCAACAGTTTTAAAATCTCCATTAATTTTTAGCTGAGTGAGTGAGCATACTTTAAGGTCCTCCACTTTTACATTATTATTCAAGTATTTGTCCAGGGTGTTCAAGCCAATAGCCTCGCCTAATAATGCACCAATTTTTTTCAGGTCATCGCCATCCACATCTTCATCCATATTTTGCAGATCAGTCACTTGTTCCCTGATAGCTGCTTTATGCTTTTCTAAAGAAGGGTTTGTAATAACAGCGATTACAGTAATGGCAAAAAGGATTACTAATTTTCTCATGAATAATATTTGTTTCTCAAATTTAGAGGTATTAAATGAATAATTTCAGTTACTAACGTACTTGATTTTTAACATATTCTATCTGCAACTTGAGCAGAAAATTGGCAAAATATATTTTACTGGTTTCCCCGGAGTAAACTTTTTCATTTTAATAAAAAGCAACCCATGTTTTAAAATCTTCACTGAAATTTACAAAGTGGTGTTCCTGATGTGCTTTTACAAAAATCACATCATTTTAGCCAATCTCATGGGTTTTTTCTCCATCTGTAAATTGGCTTTTTCCGCTTATTATTACATAAACTTCATCTTGCTCGTGCGGTTGCTGTTTGTCGATTTCTTTTGGAGTATATAATAAAACCCGCATTTTACCGGAATCAAAAGCTTTGGCAAAGAAAGGCCCGTATGGGAAAGAAATTTGTTTTTCCGTTTCTTGAAAACTGGCGATTTTAATTCCTTCCTGAGCAAAAGATATTGCAAAAACACTTAGCAAAATCCGCCTAAACAGATATTTCATATTTGGGTCTTTTTGGATAAGACAGCAGGCTTTCAAATGAGTTGCATAGGCAGGAATGTCAGCTGAAAGGCTTTCGGTAAAAAAAGAGGACTTTTTAAATTGCTAAATATCTTATCAATGATTTGCTAGTATATTGTGCCAAAAAGAAATAACTTTGTTTTCGTAATAATCAGACACCTTAATTCTAAAATCAACAGATAGATGACAGATAAAGAAAGCAACGAAAGGTTAAAAACCTTGCAAACCACACTCGATAAACTGGATAAAGCATTTGGTAAAGGCACCGTTATGCGTTTAAGCGATACCAAAGTGCTTGATGTTCCGGTAATTTCTACTGGCTCACTTGGACTTGATCTTGCACTTGGAGTTGGCGGATTTCCAAGAGGGCGTGTAATTGAAATTTATGGCCCTGAATCTTCCGGTAAAACCACTCTTGCCATGCATGCCATTGCCGAAGCTCAAAAGGCAGGTGGTATAGCCGCATTTATAGATGCAGAACACGCTTTTGATAGGCTATATGCTGAAAAGTTAGGCATCGATACCAAGAACCTTTTAATCTCTCAGCCCGATTACGGCGAGCAGGCATTGGAAATTGCAGAGCATTTAATTAGCTCAGGAGCTATTGATATTTGTGTAATTGACTCCGTTGCGGCTTTAGTTCCAAAAGCCGAATTAGAAGGTGAAATGGGCGAAAGTAAAATGGGATTACAGGCCCGTTTGATGTCGCAGGCTTTACGTAAATTGACAGGCACTATCAATAAAACCGGTTGCTGCTGTATCTTTATTAATCAACTTCGTGATAAAATTGGGGTAATGTTCGGCTCGCCAGAAACTACAACTGGTGGTAACGCCCTGAAATTTTATGCCTCAGTAAGGATAGACATTCGTAGGATAGGACAAATTAAAGATAACGATACCAATATTGTGGGTAATCGTACACGTGTTAAAGTGGTAAAAAACAAAGTTGCTCCACCATTTAAAGTGGTCGAATTTGATATCATGTATGGTGAAGGTGTCTCCAAAGCTGGTGAAGTACTTGATCTGGCAGTAGATTTGGATTTGGTTAAAAAATCTGGTAGTTGGTTCTCTTATAAAGAAGATCGTTTGGGTCAGGGTCGTGACTCGGTGAAAAACCTTATTAGGGATACACCGGAATTGATGGATGAATTGGATAAACGTATTCGTGAAACAGTAGCAGGAAATGCGGATGCCCTTGTAGATAAAAGTATGGATGCAATTGTCGACGCAGAAGATTAAATAAATTGTTGATTAAGACGTTATTTGAAAGGTGGCTTAGTCCACCTTTTTTTATGAAACAAAAATTACGAATTCTTCTTTTTACTTTATGTGGTTTCGTTTTGCTTTGGTGCTTCTGGAATTGGGATGTATTGCTTTATGGTTTCAGGCAGGCAAAGGGACAGTTAAATGTCATTTCAAATACTATTCCTGTAGAAAGAGTTTTAAGCGATCCTGCCTTTCCGGATAGTTTAAAGCAAAAAATTAGAACCATTCAGGAAATTAAGAAATTTGCAGTGGATTCGTTGGGATTAAAACCGGTGGGTAGTTATGAATCGTATTTTGATCAGAAAGGAAAACCTATATTATGGGTATTAACTGCATGCCCGCCTTACGAGCTAAAAGCTTATTCGTGGTATTTTCCCATATTAGGTACTTTTCAATACAAAGGTTTTTTTGATAAGGAATTAGTTGTAATAGAAGAAAAACTTCTTAAAGAAGATGGTCTTGAGGTGAGATTGCAAGAGGTGTCGGCCTGGAGTACATTGGGGTATTTGAATGATCCGATACTGAGTTCGATGTTGTATAGAAATGAAGGAGAACTTGCGTCATTGATTATTCATGAAATTACGCACGGAACCTTGTTTTTAAAAAGTAATCTGGAATTTAACGAAAATCTTGCTGACTTTGTTGGTGATTTTGGAGCAAAACGTTTTCTCGCATATAAGTATGGAAGTGAATCTATAGAGTTGAAAAAATTTGAAGAAGATTTGATCTTGCAGGAACGTTATAACGAACATATTCTCAGAGGAACTTGTAAATTAGATAGTTTGTTTCAAACCTTTAGCGTGAAAAATGCATCTAATAGGTATAAGGACTCATTAAAATACGATTGTATCGATCAGATTTTTGAATCAACTGATACCTTAATGAATGGAAAATATAAAGGAAGATACAAGGGTAGGGGAACTGTGAATAATGCTTATTTTGTTGCTTTTAGTACTTATCGTTCACGGCAAAATGAGTTTGAAGAACAATTTATAAAGGATTTTAATGGTAATTTTGCTGAATATTTAAAATTCCTGAAAGATAATTTAGGCAACTTAGGTAAATGAAAAAGACATTTTTTCTGGTTTTGATTTTAGCGGGAGTTTTCTTTTCCTTTAATATTTTTAAAATGAGGGAAGTGAAAAATGATAGTTTTCAGGCAGGTGAAAGTTATAATTACAAGGTAAAGTATGGGATAATTCCTATTGGGCTTGCGGATGTGGAGGTGCATCAGAAAATTTTTGAAGTAGCTAACAGGCCTTGTTATCGCGTAAATGTATTCGGTAGAACATCAGGTATCACAGATTTATTTAAGGTTAGAAATACCTATCGTTCTTTCATTGATACCACTGCTATTTTACCTTTGAAATTTGAGTATTCAGCACGGGAGGGTAATTACAAACGCGATCAGGCTTATGTTTTTGATCATGAATCTAATGTGGTTGTAAAAACGGAAAAGGATAAAAAGGACACCTTTAAAGTGCCTCAATATGTACAGGATATGATTTCGGGTTATTATTACCTGCGTACCATTGATTTTGCTAAAATGCAGGTGGGGCAAACGGTTAGTGCACCTTTGTTTTTTGATAAACAGATTTATTACATGAAAGTTAAGTATGTTGGGAAAGATGTAGTTAAAACCCGATTTGGCAAAATAAAGGTTATTAAACTTAATCCAATTTTACCGGATAATGAACTTTTTAAAGGTGAGGATGCGATTCGTATTTGGGTTTCGGATGATAAGAATAGAGTGCCTATCCGCCTGGAGGCTGATATGTATGTAGCTTCGGTTAATATGGAGATCAATGGCTATTCTAAAGTGAGAAATGCTTTTAATTGGTACTAAGGGTTTTCTTTTGCCACTTTTATATGCAGATCATTTACAAAAATTAGGTCAGCAGGTCCATACCATAATTTTAAATCCATCACCAGTGTTCCAGCAATTATGGCCGGGTCTGTTTCTGTTAAAGCTCTTGCCTCCTCTATTGTTTGTACGTTAAATCCGTAAATGCCACGGAATTTAGGGAATGATTCAGATGCATCGCCAAAATCAGGCCCTGCTTAAACAAGTTTTCCCGCCTTGGACATTTTTTGTATATTAGCCAAATGGGATCTCTGCAATTCTATAGCTTCTTACTTATTTTTACTCTTGTTTGGTCCGGTTTTAAGGAAAGCCATCACGTAAGTAACCATGCCATTATTGGTCGGCACCACAGCTGTTTGCAAGTCTTTGATCAAAACTGTGATTGAGTACTAAAACTCAATAAACTGACTAATATAAGTAAATTTAATTTCATAATATATTGAAAGTTTAGAATATACGATAAAAAAAATAAATTACTCTTTGAGAACACTGTGCAAATACATCGTGAAACTTATTGAGTAAGATTTTCGTCGTTTTGATCATCGAGGACACAAGGTTCTTGCACAAGGTTGAATAAAGAAT
This sequence comes from Jiulongibacter sp., assembly GCA_024645245.1. Lineage (GTDB taxonomy): Bacteria > Bacteroidota > Bacteroidia > Cytophagales > Spirosomataceae > JAHEBN01. The sequence goes on from JAHEBN010000209.1 coordinate 4,987, forward strand.
ATTTTATAATTCATATATTTCAGTAAATATTGAAAATATAATATATAATGTAAAATATTCATAGTGAATATAGTGCAAATACATCGTGAAACTTAGTAACCAAGATATTAGTCGTTTTGATCACCAAGGACACTAGGTTCTGGCACAAAGTTGCACAACGAATATTTTATAATTCATATATTTCAATAAGTATTGAAAATAAAATATTTAATGGAAAATATTAATAGTGAACTTAGTGCAAATACATTTTGAATCTTTGTGACCATGATATTCGAGGTTTTTATCACAAAGTGTACGAAGTTAAAGCACCATGTTTCACTAAGATTTTCTATAAATTTCCTTTCTTCAATTCGGAAACAGCAAAATCTGCCGCACGTGCTGTGAGAGCCATATAAGTTAGCGACGGATTAGCACAACTAGATGAAACCATACATGCACCATCGGTTACGAATACATTTTCTGCTCCCCACACCTGATTATTTTTGTTTAAAACGGATTCCTTTGCTGTATGTCCCATTCTCGCTGTACCCATTTCATGAATACAGCGGCCAAAGCCCTTGAAATTATCGTAAGTCTCAATATTTTTGCATCCAGCGGCTTCCAGCATTTCTGCGGCGTCGTTCACCATGTCTGCACGCATTTTATGCTCATTCTCGCCTATTTCTGCCGAAAAATTAATCATCGGTAAGCCGAAAGGATCCTTTTTATCATTTTCCAGCCACAATTTATTATCGTAGTAAGGGAGGGTCTCAGCGAATGCACCCAAATCTAAATGCCACGGACCCGGATGTGTAGCTTTATCTTTAAAATCAGCTCCAAAGCCTTCTTCCGGAACATTTTTACGGCGACCACTTCCACCTTCGTAGCCAAATCCACGCAGGTAATCCCGTTTATCATTACCCACATTCCGGAAACGCGGTACATAAAAACCATTGGGTCGTCTTCCATAAGTGTACTTGTCTTCAAACCCAGGCAAAAGACCCTCAGCACCGGCCGAAAAGTGATGATCCATCAGGTAATGGCCAAGTACGCCACTATCATTGCCCATTCCATTCGGAAAACGGGACGATTTACTGTTCATCAATATAAAGGTAGAAGCCATTGCCGAGGCATTTACAAAAATGATTTTGGCATAAAACTCCATGGTTTCACGGGTATTTTGATCTAAAACACTGACACCCGTGGCTTTTCCTGTTTTCTCATCGTAGATGATTTCATAAACTATAGAATGTGGCCGAATGGTCAGTTTGCCGGTTCTTTGTGCTGCTGGTAATGTGGCCGACTGCGTACTGAAATAG
>JAHEBN010000210.1 GCA_024645245.1 Jiulongibacter sp.
TTCGGCAAAATATGACGCTGATGGCAAAGCAGGAATAATAAATATTATTACTAAATCAGGCACAAATAAGGGACTAAATGCCCTGCTAAATGTGCAATACGGATTTCCCCGATTAAGAACCTACTATAACGAAAAACAGCCTGAACGCTACGGAATAGATGGAACCATTACTTTTAAAAGGGATAAATGGGAAACCAGCCTTTCACTAAATTACCTCAAAAATGATATTGCCGGGAAAAGGCTTGGAGATGTAAACACCACTATTAATTCTATTTTCACGAGTTTCCCAAGTGAAGGCGAGCGAAGTTTTAAAAGAGACAATTATGGATTAAGGGGAGTTTTTACCTATAAATTGTCGGCAAAAAATGAATTGTCGGGAGGGATATATTTAGGGGAAAAAGATCAATTTCGTCTGGCAAATATTTATTACAACAATTCCAAAACTAATCTGTTAACTAAAGAAGTATTTGCCCAAAATAAATATTATAACTCAAACCTTGTTTTAAAATCAGGCTCATTCAAAGTGCTAAATTTGGATTATGTTCATTCATTTACTGAGAAATCTTCCCTCAGTTTGTCAGGTTTATACGAATATGCCCTACTGGATGGATACACTAAGAACCGAAATTTAAATCAATTTAACCTGGGAGACACCATTCAATATACCGTAAATACGGGGTCGAATCCTTTAAATGCCTTACGATTAAAGGCAGACTATGAGGTAAAGATTGGCAATGGTAAGCTGGCATTGGGATATCAGTATAGAAATCAAAATCAGAAAGGAAACTTTGAATACCGCGAAAAATCCGGAAATTTTAGCCCATTAATACTAAATCCCGAGTTTTCAGCCAAAATAGACGTATCCAATGTAATTCATGGCATTTATTCACAATACAATGGCATCTATAAAAAAATGGAATATAATACCGGATTACGCTATGAAAATGCATACCGGGCTTTTAATGACGACAGAAATACCGGAGCTCAAGTATTAAAACTATCGAATTTATTTCCTTCTGCCAGTTTACTATACAATTACAAAAGCGATTTAAGATTAAAATTGAGCTATAGCCGCCGGGTACAAAGATCTACCAATAATGAGTTGAACCCCTATCCGGAAAGGGAACACAGCGAAACGCTGGAACAAGGTGACCCGCATATAAGGCCTGAATTTATCGGCCTTTATGAAGCAGGAATTATGAAAGATTTCAAAAAGGCTTCGCTTAATTTCACCATTTATTCCCAACAAATAAGCGATATTGTAAACAGGGTAAATAGTGTTTACAACGATACGATCTTAAACCGGATTTATACCAATGCCGGGAAAGCTCAGTTGTATGGCACGGAAGGAAATTTCAGCTTTTCACCTTCCAAAAAAATCAAGCTATTTCTTGGTGGCAACTTATACAGTCTGAAAATTAAAGGCTCCTTATTTGATAATGCTGTTTCGGTAAATACCAAAGGGCTGGTATATTCGATAAATACTAATTTAAATTATCAAATAAGCTCAACTTTAAGCACCCAATTCAATCTTTCCTATTTATCGGCCAGAAATACGGCACAGGGAGAAGATTCCAGGTATTATCAACCAAATTTCACGATAAAAAAGACGCTGGATAAAATCACACTTTCTTTACTGTGGCAAAATGCCTCAATTGGCAAAATGAAGGTCAATGAGCAGCGGATTACCACATACGGACAGAATTTTTATACCACTACGAACTACATTCAGGAGGTTAATATTTTTATGTTTAATCTTTCCTATAATTTTAACCAATCCACCAAGAAGATAAAACTGCCAAACAGTGAATTTGGGGAGCGGGAGTTTTAGGCTCTACGCTGTGCTTCAGTTTAATGTTTCTTAACCAATTAGGGCTAATGTTTAATACAATCAAGGTCACGTCTTGAAATTCAAATCTGAAAATTGATTTCCCTATTTTTAACTAATTCGGAAATATTACTACCTGTATTTTCTTAATGTACTCAGCGATGGACATTATGCTAAGTAATCTGAGCTGATAGCGTACTTCAAAAAAGATAGTATTTTCTTATAGAAGTCAATTTTCTAAATAAACAAATCGCTGGTTTCTAAAATAGGCCTTCGCCCAAATCTAAAATTATTTCAAACTTTTATAAGGAGCAGGATTTAAAATCGATTCAATAGCTAAAAGTCGGGAATTCAGCGATTCACCTTTTTCCTTAACTTCCCTCAATTCCTTACGAAGCTCTTCATTCTCTTTTGCCAATTCCTGAATCGCACTTATGCCTAACATGGAAATAGCTTCGTAATCCACCGTTATGAAATCATTGACTTCACGGCCGAATACAAAAATCTTATCAGTAGGATATTGCCAATTTTTTACCGTAAAGTTATTACCCGAAACCTCTATGACCTCGGCCTGTATTTTACCTTGCTTTTCGTGAACAAATTCTATTTTCTCCCCTACTTTTATGTCATACTCTTTTGATAGTGTGCAGGTTAATGTTTTGATGGTTTCATTATAGGTAACTTTTTCAGCTAAGGAATAAATATCAGGAATGGTAGAAGTCATTTTCCGGACAGCTTGTGGATAGATTGCTTCTACCTGTTGAGCAATTACTTTTTTGAAAGTTTGATTTCCCCAGGTCGCCACATCTTTGTATCGATAATCCGTGATTTGGATTTGGCGAACTTTGGCCAAATCTTGTTGATTATTCGATAAGCCGATTATATTTTTGATGCGGGCATCGGAGGTGGTAGCTGCTTGGGCAGATACTATGGAGCGTTTACCTAAAATATCATAATCCACTAACAAACCCACTGACCAACTTCCATTTGTAATGGAATTGATGCTTGAACCCGTACTATAAGCTGCTCCAAACCAATAAGCTTCACTAGTTCCAGAATATAGTATATTATTTCCTGCTACATGAAGCACGGCTAATGGGTCAGTTGTTCCGATACCTACCCTACCGTTGTTCAATATAGTTAAAGCATTTTTCCGTGTTGTATTTCCTAAGATTTTGTATCCTGTACCTACCGTTAGCAAAGAATTTGGAACATCAAAATTATATGTTCCCATAGCTGTTGTGTAATCAGTACTTGCAATTGTCCCAATACCCATGGCGGTAGCATTAATTCCTGATGCAAAAGTATTATTACCCATAGCAGTAGAATAATTACCACTAGCGGTAGTACCGTTACCCATAGCCGTAGAAGATTCGCCACTTGCCGTAGTACTATGGCCCATAGCCGTAGAAACTAGACCAAAAGCGTTAGTAACATAGCCCATAGATGTGGATTGATTACCACTGGCGGTAGTATTTTCACCCATGGCCGTGGAATTAGAACCACTTGCCAAAGTATATTCACCCATAGCCGTGGAATTATAATTACTGGCGGTAGATCCTTTACCCATAGCAATGGAATAAAGACCACTGGCAGTAGAATTATAACCCATAGCCGTGGAATAATCACCACTGGCTTTAGAATTATAACCTATTGCTGTTGATACTTCTCCAAAAGCTTGGGTGAGTTCACCTATTGATGTCGAATAATTCCCATAAGCACCTGAGCTACCTAAGGCTGTAGAAACAAATCCTTCAGCACGAGAACCACTTCCTAATGCAGTCGAAGAAGTTCCTAATGCTTTAGTATCGTATCCCATAGCAGTGGATAAGTAACCTTTCGCTATTGTGGCTTGACCAGTGGCCAAAGAAGCAATTCCAACATTTAGGTAATCCCAATTATTAGGAGTATAAGTATCAATTATACCTATTCTAAAAGCTCCTTTACTTGGATACCAAATTAGTTTATTTCCAATACCTGAAGAGTCAGATCCAAAAAGTACAGTTTTACCATCTTCTACATTAAAAGTCGCTTTTGGAGTAGGTGTACCAACACCTACATTACCAATATTATTGTTATATATATTATTCCCATTTAATGCCCATCCTGTTCCTGATGCGGCATTGGTTATGGGAATCCAGGCGGTGCCGTTCCAATATTGTAGTTGGTTGGTGCCATTATTATAAACTACAGTACCTTTGCTTGGATTGGCTGTGGTAGTAGCTAAAGTTACGGACTGTGCAAATGCTAAGGTGCTTATTAAAAGCAGACTAAAAAGGAGGTAAAATGATCTTCTCATGATTAATTTTCGGTTTTAACATTTGCTAATAAGTTTTCAATGGCTTCTAATCTGGTGGATAAATCAGTTTTAAGTTTATTATTTTGTTTTTTGAGCTCATCTACTTCTTTAGCCAATTCCTGAATAGCAGAAATACCGAGCATTGAAATGGCTTCGTAATCTACTGTACGGAAATCATTGACTTCTCTTCCATAAACAAAAATTTTATCAGTAGGATATTGCCAATTTTTTACCGTAAAACTATTGCCCGAAACCGCCACGACCTCGGCCTGTATTTTGCCTTGTTTTTCATGAACAAATTCTATTTTCTCCCCTACTTTTATGTCATACTCTTTTGATAGTGTGCAGGTTAATGTTTTGTTGCTTTCATCATAAGTAACTTTTTCAGCCAAAGCGTATATATCAGGAATGGTAGAAGTCATTTTCCGGACAGCTTGTGGATAGATTGCTTCTACCTGTTGAGCAATTACTTTTTTGAAAGTTTGATTTCCCCAGGTCGCCACATCTTTGTAGCTATAATCGGTGATTTGTATTTGGCGAACTTTGGCTAAATCTTGTTGATTATTCGATAAGCCGATTATATTTTTGATGCGGGCATCGGAGGTGGTGATATTCTGTGCAGAAACGATAGCCCGTTTACCTACAATGTCGTAATCTACTAATAAGCCTGTAGCCCATGTTTCAGAACTTGAATTAAAATACCACGTGTTCCCTCCATTATAACCATAAGGAGTGTAATAAGCACTCGCAGAAGTTAAAACATTTGAACCAGCAACGTATAGTGGTGCAATTGGGGAAGCAGGAATTGTGCCTGAGCCAACGTATACACTCCCTTTAAATTTACCGGCATAACCCAAAGCAGATTCGCCTAAAATACCAGTACCATAATTAGAAATACCATAAATACCAGTCGCTGTATTTGAATAACCATAAAGACCATATCCATAAAGAGAAGTGCCCTTAACCCCAATACCTTCACTGGCATCCGAATTTCCATAAACTCCAGAACCGGAAATGTTATATGATTCTCCTATAACTCCATAATAATCCCCCTTCGCCAAGACAGCTGTATATAAACCGCCGCTACCGGTTCCAACTATCAAAGTATAATCGTCGCCAAACGTATTAGTGCCTATTCTTGTGTGTAACCCATCATTGGTAATATTATAATCTGCGACCCACCCACTCCCATTATTTCGTAAAGTTGCAATATTCGGACCTGCTGGTAGTGCAGTAGCACCAAGCAAATTAAGCCAAGTACTTCCATTTGAAAACTGATGTGTATTGTCTGAGGTATTATAAAGCACCGTACCAATTTCTACGCTATTTGCAGAAGGGCGACTCGCAGTAGTGTAAATCGGGAAACTAATTCCTTTTGTGGAAAGGAGACCACTTTGAGCAAATACATAATGGCCATAAAAACTAAAAACAAGAAGTATTAATAAGGTTTTCATATTCGTAATTATTTATTTAATTAGTACTAGATCGCAAATAGTTCATGTTACTCCCCTTGGGTGAAAACTTCACAATATACTGATATTTAACATATTACAACACTATAACAGACTGGAGACTGGCGGAGGTTGCCGGTCCGCCAAGATTAATTTTGAATGACTAATTAGCCAATTGAATTATATTTATTCTTATCCAGTGTTTTATTTTAAAATCATAGCTTCTAATGCATTTATTCGGGCAGTAAAATTACTTTCGAGCTGATTGACTTTACTTTTCAGCACTTCATTCTCTTTCGCCAGTTCCTGAATCGCACTTATGCCCAACATCGAAATGGCTTCGTAATCCACCGTTCTGAAATCATTGACTTCACGGCCGTAAACAAAAATTTTATCAGTAGAATATTGCCAATTTTTTACCGTAAAACTATTGCCCGAAACCGCCACAACCTCGGCCTGTATTTTGCCTTGTTTTTCATGAACAAATTCTATTTTCTCCCCTACTTTTATGTCGTACTCTTTTGATAGTGTGCAGGTTAATGTTTTATTGATTTCATTATAGGTAACTTTTTCGGCCAAGGAATAAATATCAGGAATGGTAGAAGTCATTTTCCGGACAGCTTGTGGATAGATTGCTTCTACCTGTTGAGCAATTACTTTTTTGAAAGTTTGATTTCCCCAGGTCGCCACATCTTTGT
>JAHEBN010000211.1 GCA_024645245.1 Jiulongibacter sp.
AGCCCCATTCTGGTTTCTACTTTCCAGTCTACTAACAAACTATCCAAAATTTCGATATAATCCATAGTAGTATAGACACCTAATCGCTGAGCTGCATCGGAAAAATGACTGAAAGTCTGTCCGATTTTCACACCGGTTTCTCTCAAAAAATGAGCGGGCATCACGATTTTTTTACGCATCATATCTTCCAGTGCCAGCATCATTTCCGATGGGTCTACTTCAAAAATACGGGTGGCGAATGTCTTATACGCCTTGTAATGACGCATTTCGTCGGCGGCTATCACACCACAGATTTTCGACAAGGTATTATTCCCGAATTGCTTGGCTAAAGTGGCCGTACGCCTGTGCGATACATTGGTGGCCAATTCCTGAAAAGAAGTATAAATAAAATTCCGATACGGATCGGTACCGGTGCCTATATCAAAACCATCAGCAATGAGGTATTGCGTAGATGTTTCCATCTCGTGCATATTTACCCGCCCTGATAGATACAAGTATTTATTCAATAAATCACCGTGGCGGTTTTCTTCGGCTGTCCACCAGCGAACCCACTTGGTCCACCCACCGGCTTCTTCCTGCGTTATGCCTTCAACTGACATCAACCAGGACTCATACGTAGGCAAAGCTTCTTCAGTAATGGTATCACCGATAAGTACGGCTATGTAGTCGTAGGGCATTTCTTTGCATGACTCTTGTAGTAACTTAATGTCTGGCAGGAAGTTTTCCGAAGTAGAATCAGGGAGAAAATCAGATGGTTGCCAGTTGGTGTCGATAGGTTTAAGAAATTCATCGATAAGGCTTTCCACTTTCTCTCCGATAAATTTCATCACCTCTAGTCTGGATGGTGAAAGATTCATATTAATATCGCGTATTTAATTTTTTGACTAATTAGTACAAAGTTAGGCATTAATTATTTGGTACTTTTGTATTTTGAAAGGAAACCAAAGATTTATTTAATTTTGAAAAAAGTACTTGATTACGTTCTGAGCCTGGTTTTTTTACTCTTGTTTGGCCTTATACTTTGTATTTTTCATCCTATACAATACATCGTTTATAATTTATTTGGACAAGATGCTCATCAAAAGACAGTTGAATGGCTCAATTTCTGCCTTTTGGCGGATATGTGGTTGATTGGTTCCACTACCAGTTTTACACAAAAAACAGCCTTGCCCACAGATAGGTCAATACTTTTTGTTGCCAATCACCGTAGTATGTTTGATATTCCCGGTCTGATCTGGTATTTACGAAAACATACGCCGCTTTTCGTTTCTAAAAAGGAACTGGCCAAAGGCATTCCGAGTATTTCGTATAATTTACGGGTGGGGAAAGCCGCACTCATCGATCGAAAAGACGGAAAACAAGCCGTGGTGGAAATTGCCAAATTGGGTAAGTACATTACAGAAAAAGGGATTTCTGCGGCTATATTCCCGGAAGGAACCCGGGCAAAAACAGACATCTTAAAACCGTTTGCTGTTGGCGGATTAGCCATTTTAATGAAAAAATGCCCCGATGCCGTGGTGGTTCCGGTAGCAATCACCAACACGGGCCATTTTAATCCACAAGGAATTTTCCCTATGAGATCTTTCACTCCGATGAGTTGGAATACCCTCGAGCCAATTGAATTTAAAGGTAAATCGGCAGAAGCTGTGGTGGCCGAATGCGAAAATCAGATTAAGGCTTTTCTGGGACAAAACGGATAATTAAGAAAATCTGTGACATGCCGGATTTTCGACACTAAATACCTAATTTTGCACGCTCAAATTTACAAGCTCAAATATGTTAAGATCTCATACCTGTGGTGAATTACGAATTTCGGATGTTTCAAAAGAAGTTACATTAAGTGGCTGGGTGCAGCGTATCCGTGATAAAGGCGGTATAATTTGGCTGGATATCCGCGACCGTTACGGCCTTACCCAGCTAATTTTTGAGGAAGGAAAAACTCCGGATGAGCTAATTGCACTGGTAAGAACCCTTGGCCGTGAGTTTGTAATTCAGGCAACAGGTACCGTTACCGAAAGGCAAGCCAAAAACGACAAAATGCCAACGGGTGAAATCGAAATTTGGGTTTCGAAAATAGAAATCCTGAACCCGGCAAAATTGCCGCCGTTTATGATTGAAGATGAAACCGACGGTGGCGATGAATTAAGATTAAAATACCGTTACCTGGATTTGAGGAGAACGCCTGTTCGCAATAACCTTATGCTTCGCCATCAGGTGTCGAAAGAAACGAGAAAATTCCTTGACAATCAAGACTTTATAGAAGTAGAAACTCCTGTTTTAATAAAATCAACTCCAGAAGGTGCCCGCGATTTTGTGGTGCCAAGTCGTATGAATCCCGGAGAGTTTTATGCCTTGCCACAGTCGCCGCAAACTTTCAAGCAATTGCTGATGGTTTCTGGTTTTGACCGCTACTATCAGATTGTAAAGTGCTTTCGCGACGAAGATTTACGGGCCGACAGGCAGCCCGAATTTACCCAAATAGACTGTGAAATGTCTTTTGTAAAGCAGGAAGACATTCTGAATATGTTTGAAGGGCTTATCAAGCATTTATTCAAAGCAGTAAAAAATATTGACCTTGATACTGTACCACGCATGACTTATACAGATGCCATGCAACTTTACGGGTCTGATAAACCGGATATACGCTTTGGTATGCAGTTTGTGGAACTGAATGACCTTGTACAAAATAAAGGTTTCGGAGTGTTTGACGCTGCCGAACTGATAGTGGGAATAAACGCCACTGGAGCAGCGGAATATACCCGTAAACAAATTGATGAACTTACCGAATGGGTTAAAAGACCTCAAATCGGTGCAAAAGGATTAGTTTATATCCGTTATAATGCAGATGGCACGTTAAAATCATCGGTCGATAAATTTTACACCGAAGAGCAATTAAAAGCCATTGCGGAAAGATTTGATGCTAAACCGGGCGACCTGATGTTTTTGATTTCAGGTGAGGTAGATAAAGCCAGAAAACAACTCAATGAACTTCGCCTTGAAATAGGTAGCCGATTAGGGCTACGTAATCCCGACGACTATAAAGTACTTTGGGTTTTGGATTTCCCACTGCTCGAATACGGGGAAGAAGAAAAGCGTTGGTTTGCCATGCATCATCCATTTACCAGTCCAAAACCTGAAGATATCGAGCTGTTAGCTACCGATCCGGGAAAAGTACGTGCCAATGCCTACGACATGGTAATTAATGGTACTGAAGTGGGCGGTGGCTCTGTGCGTATTTTCCAGAAACCGCTGCAACAGAGAATGTTTGAGATTCTGGGCTTTAGCGATGATGAAGCAAAGGCACAGTTTGGATTTTTGATGGATGCTTTTGAATTCGGGGCACCCCCGCATGCCGGAATTGCGTTTGGTTTCGACCGACTTTGTTCCCTTTTTGGCGGAGCAGATTCTATTCGTGACTTTATCGCTTTCCCGAAAAACAACAGCGGCCGAGATATCATGATCGATTCGCCATCTCCTATTGCTCAAATACAGCTGGATGAATTGGCCATAGCTGTGAATAAAAAATAGTAATTCATTCTTATCAATAAATACTATATATATTGTTATTTCTGTATGTATAGTATTTTTTATTTATTTTATCTTTTCAATATTTACTGAAATTTTAATTTTTACAATACATTCAATTATTTTTCTTTAGGGTAATAACCACCACGCCATTTGCTCCCCTAGACCCATATATACCGGTACTGGAAGCATCTTTTAGCACAGAAACAGATTTGATATCAATGGCTTGAATCATCGAATAGAGCGACCCGAAATCTCCATTAAAAGTGGTGCCATTTAAAATAAAAAGCGGCTCCTGTTCAGCATAAACCGTAGAAACACCACGTATCCTGATTTTTGCAGATGCTCCGTCGCCTATTACATTTACGCCTGATACTTTTCTGAGGTAATTATCCAAAGTGATGTTATTTTCTATGTCCTTTACCTCATTGTCTGCACCCGTATAATTATCGGATGATTGCGTGGAATACCCATCACTGATAAGTTCTTCTTTACTTTTGTCAGAGGTATAAGCTGGTGTGTTCGCACAAGAGAGGCTTAGTAATTGAATCAGCATTAAGAACAAAACTCCGAATACATTTTTCATTGAGAACTATTTTTTTTCGAATATAACTAAATAAATCTATTATCTCTTTGATTCAAATTTCCAATTCAGCTCATTACAAATTAATTATTACACAGATTTAATCGATAGGAAATCCCCAAAGAAACATACCCATCGCGATAAGCATTTGAAATATGGGTACTTCCTGAAAAATCAAGGATAAAATCGTTATTTACCATAAAAGTAAAGCCTCCATCTACATAATGACTTTGCCGTTCTTTTGAATTTATAAACCCGTAAACCTCCGCGTAAGCACCAAATTTTTCATTTAAAGCTGTACCCAAAGAAATGGTGTAAATAAAATCCGGTCGTAGATGTACCTCCTCCCATTCGACACCTAAATTATAACCCAAGGTAAAACGATCATTTAAAGTATTCTGAAAAATAAATCGAAAAGAGGGGGTTGAATTGACTTTATGATATTCCGATTTACCAATTTTGGCCGAGCTGTATTGTCCGATTAAAGAAGTAGCCGGGAAAAAGCCATTTTCCTCAGCCAGTTTTACTTTAAACCCAAAAACAAGGGGATTTAGACCAGTTAATCTTGTGATATTGTTTTTTGAACTCAAGATCTCGGTGATAAGTCTGACTTCTAAGTTTGGATTAATTCCTATCTTCCATAAGGTTGAAGGGTAGAACAAGTTGATTTCAGCTTCCTCATTTTTCTCCAGGCTAAAACCATTTTCAGCTTGTAAATAGAATTTAGGTGTTATAAAAACACATTCGGTCTGATCGGGTCGATCTAATTGCATAGGAGGTAAATCTTGGGCTTTAAGCACAAATCCTGAAGCAAAAAGCAACAGAAAATATCCGATTATCGTATTGGTCACAATTTATTTTTAGGCTAATCTAAAAATAACCATATAATTAATCTAAAAGTTTCCCATTAAATTTAAAAACTCCGGGAAACCTGCAGAGTATTAGAAAATGATGCTATTAAAAACGAAAATTTGATTAATTCTCTGAAGAAAATAACTGTATGGTATAATCCAATAAAGTTTGATTTCCTGCATTTCCATGACCAGGAATGACAACTTTAGTACGAGGGAAAACAGTTTTCACTTTAGCCACTGTTTTGGGCCATTGCGTCAAATTTGCATCACCAAGATAACCTTTGGTAGCATCTAATTCTTTGACCAAACATCCTCCAAACAAAACTTTAGCGTGCGGGAAATAACATACTATATTGTCCCGGGTATGCCCTTCTCCTATAAACTTGCAATTAACTGGCTTAGCACCCACACGAAATGTCGTATCATTTTCAAATGTAAATTCAGGCAACAAATTACCCTCGGCCATAGCAAGTTTTTTGGTGAAGGCAGTAGAATAAGTTGGAATTCCTTTAGATCGAAAAGCACCAAATCCTCCAAGGCAATCGTCATGAAAATGAGTAGCGACTACTCCCTTTATATTTGCCTGAAATTCTTTTTCAATAAAATCAATGAGTTCTATCGAGGAGGAGTCGTCGGATGGAGAATCCAAAATCAATGCTTCGCACTTATTTACCACGATCATGCCATTGCAAGCAACTTTACCGAAACTTTCCGTTTGTAAATAGGTAATATGCTGATAAACTCCATCACCCAATTGAACTATTTTCAAGCCATCCGATTCGAAAATTGAATGCTTTTCTTGAGCGTATATGTTAACAAAAGAAAACAACAGAATAAACAACAGGAATTGGACAATGATTCTCATTTTTTTCCGGGAAATATATGGTTAGAAAATGAAAAATTACGAGAAAAACTTAAAGTTAAATTGATGTAGAAAATAAAATTCAGTCAGAATTTCGAATTTCTAAAAATCTCTATAAAAAGTATATGTAAAATAATACCTTTTGCTATCCTTAAGCTTTTTGCATTCGTTTAAACCATTTTACCAATTCATACCACAATACAGACACAAAGGCTATCAATACACATATACTCAACTGCTGCATGTTGGTAATTCCAAATTCAAAAAACATCCTTACGGGCTTAATAAACAATATAATAGCCAGTACAGCGAGTGTTATTCCAATAATAAGAGTCACCAGATTATTCTTGTATTTAAGGGTAGTAAACAGGGAATAATAGAAAGAGCGATTTACCAAAGTCAGAAAAATATTGGCGAATACCAATGTGCTAAAACCAATG